>JABSQU010000040.1 GCA_013215685.1 Mycoplasmatales bacterium
ATAATTAGCGTTATTTAACTTTTTAATTAAATTATTGAGACTTTTTACAACAAAATTTTAATTCTTGAATAATCTAATCTAAAATATCTTCATTTTACATATAATTTATATATGGCAAAATCATTCTCCAAATATGCTAAAAAACCGGAAATATCAAATCTTTATAAAAGAAAGAGATTTTTAATTTTATCTGTTCTGTCCATATTTATTGTTACAATTCCATTTATCTATTTGTATTCAAAAAAAACACAGCATCATTTTTATAAAATAAGAGATCAATATATATTTTGTAAAAAAGGAATAGAAAAGGAAATATTTGATAATAAAATAGCGGAGCTAAAATATAAGAGCGTAGAATATGTTTCTGAATCAGAGAGACAGGAAATTTTAAAATATTCAGAAAAAAATTGAAATTTAATCAGACCATCAAAAGATCCTGTGAAAAAAAGAAAAAAAGACACATCAAGAAATTCACTTGAAATATTGCCAATTGGAAAAAAAGGAAAAAAGAGAATTTTTTTAGTAAGTATTTTATCCTTTTCGGGTTATCGAGCAATAATTCACAGAGTTAATAGAAATGGATTTAAAAACAAAATTTTCTATCCCTTTGCACTATTCTTTTATTACGTTGTAGAATCATGAAAGAAAATTTTCGGTGAACATTTTCATCAAAAACTTTTTACAGACAAGTGATATAAAACTTATAATAAATCTAAAAATTTCATATTAATAATCAACGAGGAAAAAAAGAGTTTCTTCCCATTTGACGACAATACATCTTTTAAGTTTATTCTAAACATTAATAAATTTATCAATTTGTATGAATATGATTTTTTGAAATATGAGGATATTACAAATCAAGAGAAAGCAATTAATTCAATAGAAAATAATGCAAACCATTGCACAGAAGCTGTTTTTAATGAAATTGAAAAAATTTTAGAGCTTTGAAATTCTAAATAACATTTTTATAGAAAAATTTTAAACAGAATAGTAAGGCAAAAAATTTTTAATTTTCCTCTGAAAAAGAGTATAATTTTTCTAGAAATAAATATAGGGGAAAATGAATAAAATGGAAAATATAAACAAATTTTTTATCAAACATTTTAATGCAAAAAGAAATCAAATTGAAAATGAAGCAAATGATTTTTGTGAAGACATTAACGGAGTTATTACAGTTCAAAAATTGAAAGATTGAATCAATGAAAAATATAAATACAATATCTTTGAAGCGAATTTAAATGAAGGATTAATTGCATATTCAGACTCGATCCAAAATAACATCGTTCTGAATAAATTGTATCTATCAGATAATAAAAAAATTGATGTCAATTATATTTTATTGCATGAAATTTATCATGTAATTAATAATGAGTTTGCACCAATGAAATATATAAAGGGAGAAGTAACCCTTCTTAAAACTGAACTTGCAGACTATTTTGCATATTTTATTTTAAAGAAATTTAGAAGCGAAGATAAGATACCAAAAAAAATAAAAGAATTATTTAATTATTTAGAAGAACAAAATAATGACTAGCACGGGAAAAAATAAGGAAAAATTTTACAATAAACGCCGAGTATATTTTTTTACTATAATTCCATTTTTTTTAATTTCTTTGTTTTTAATAGGAATTGTAATGATAATAAAAAAGTATTCAAATGAACAAATAATTATACAAAATTCAAATAATAATATAAATATTATAATTACGGCAGATTCATTATTGACAGCTTCCACAATTACTTTAATAGCATTTACAAACTTTTCTCCTGGCAGCACTCCTTCAGGTTCTGTTATAAAAAGAGCTTATTGAAGCTCTAGATATTTATCAACAGATGTAAAACGGAGATACCTTGTGTGTTGATTACTTTTTTCATCATTTTTAAATCCTATTATTATAATATCTGTGACAACTATAACAACGATAATAGAGGTAATTTTATCTTTTGGCAATTTTTCTTTTAGTAATGACTTTCTTTTGCCAATACCTTTCGGAATAACTGCTTATTTACAAATTACAGCACTTTCTAGATTTGTAATTTTTCATAAAAATCCAAATAAGAATACCGCTATCTGATTTTGATTTCAATATGAAAAAATAAGTGACACCCAAGAAGAAAAATCTAAATCATTATATTTAAATATGCTTTCTTTTTTTAGAGCTACAGAAAACTTCGAATTAATAAATGCCATATTGCACAAGATAAAAAAAGAAAGAGAACGACACTATAACAATGATAAAATTTCTACTAAATCTGCTATAAAATTTCTGAATAAAAATGATTTATTCAGACCTAAAATAAATAAAAAAACTATTATTCTTCTCATGATTATTAATTTAATTTTGAATAAAAAAATATCTAATGATGAAGTAAAGCTAAATCAAATCAAGATGAAACTTGAATGATCTATAAGTGATCCTGAGGATGTTTTCAGTAAATTTGAAACAGTTTTAAGAACGAAAGACAGCAGCGTAATTAATTCAAGTACGATTAAAAACACCTGATAAAATATTAAATACAAGCATTTATTTGTTTGTATTCTTTATAATTAGTACATGGATAAAGAATGAATTACTTGAAGACACTTTAAGAGGCTGATTTCCTCCCAGCCTTTTTTTATTTGAAATACTTTAGAAAATTCAAGAGATGACTTAGATAACGATGAGGCATCATTGCATTTTTGAGAAGAAGTTTCATCTCAAAAAGAAAATATCTCTTATGGGGAAATATTTGTTAGAACTTATTCAATAATTGATAAATGATTAAGAAATGAATTGATCAATAATAGAGGGCATTTAATTATCAATGGAGATAAAGAAAAACAAATTCAAGATACAAAAGCAGCAATGAAAGGTGATAAATTAATAATATCTCCAGTTTTTAGTTTTGATGATGCGATTGCAGCTCCCTTTGCTTTTGATCCAAAAACTAAAACAGCCATTTATATTAAATATTCTTCAAAAACTAAAATAAATGACATGATTGCCCCTTATTGAGATTATTCAATAATTTCTAAAAATTATCAAATTAATAAAATTGTGCTTTTCTTGCCTCAAAATAAATATTATAAAAAAGGTGAAATTGATTTATATGCCATTGATTCAATTCATACAACTAAAACTGCTAAAGAGCCTTTTAAACTTAATAGAAACGGAGAGCCCATGGATACAAAAATTATTGATTTTGTAAAAAATCCAGTTTTAAAAAAAGGCGTTTTTCCAGATTTTGATGAATCATTAATAAAAATAAAGAATGCAAAAAACATCAAGGAAATAAGTGAAAATTTAATTTATAAAGATATGACGCAAATATTAGATAATCCTTACAGAAATGAAATGCTAGAAAAATTAAATTTTAAATATTCAAATTGAAATGGAAATATAATCACTAAAAAAATGATTTTAGATTTTTATGAAAATAACAATGACGAAATATTTTCTTCTCAGATTTTAGATTCAATTGAAAAAATATCAAAATGCATATTAACTGATCCAGAAAGTGAAATAATAGAAATTGTTCAATTAAAAAATGCAAATAAAGTGATTTGGTATGATTTTGAAGGATTTTCACTTCCGTATGCTCCTTTAGATAATGTTGGGCCAAATAAGCAATTGGTCTTTCAAGTTTCTGTTATTGAAACACTTAACAATCATGAAACAAGACTAGAGAATTTAGTTATTGATCCAGCAAAAATTTCTAATGATGATTTATTTAAAATTATTGAAGAAGTTTATTCAAATGGCGCAGATGCATATGTAGTTTATAATAAAAATTATGAATTACCTAGAATGGAAGAAATAATCACTTTATTAAGGCTTGAAAATGATCCTCGAGTAAAAAAAGCTGAAGAAATGCTTTTAGAAATTACTGAAAAAACAATTGACTTAATGAATATATTTAAAATTAATAGCAAAAATAAATTACCTCCAGTATTAATGCATGATCAAAAGGCTAAAGGATCGATTAAAAATATTGAAAAACACATTTCTGCAAATAAAATCAAACTTCCAAGACCAATAGAAGAATATAAAAATTTAGATATTAAAAATGGTGGTATGGCAATGGAAGTTGCAATTCAAAGATCGCTTGGACTTATTGGTGATAGAGAGTGAAAATTAAAAATTGATCAACTTAAAAAATATTGTGAAAACGATGTAAGGGCAATGATAATGGTCTATGACTTTGTTATTTATTTATTGGAGCAAAATGAAATTAACTAAAGAGCAGAGAGAATGATTGCTAATTCCAAAGGCCTTGCCCTCATCAACACATGGTGATAATTTAAGGAAAATTCTTCCAAGATCAAAATGAGACAAAATAAGAAAAGCAACATATCAAAGAGCTAATTTTAAATGTGAACTTTGTTCTGGCAAAGGAAGCAGGCATCCAGTTGAGGCTCACGAAATTTGACTTTTTGACTTTACAACTAAAACACAATACTTAGAAAGGCTTGTGGCTCTTTGCCCTAATTGCCACAGAATTCAGCACGCTTTACTTCTAAAGCTCCAAGATGATAGAGGTTTTATTAATGCTGAAGCAGTGATACGACATTATAATAAAATATCTCAACAAAGAGTTACTTATAGTCAATTTTTCGCTTCTGCAACAGAAGTATTTGATGTTTTTGATGGAATTATGTGAGATGTTGTTGTTGAAAAAACAAATGATCCTATTTTGTTAAGTATTGAATTTTAAGAATTAAAATTAATAAGTATTTTTTAAATAATTATTCTAAATGCGTGATATTAGGCAAATTTTGCAGCTTTCTATATGCTATAATCAAATAACCATGATAAGACATAGATATTTTTTTTCAATAATTTCTATTCAAGAAATTGCAAGAACTATCCCTTATACATTTTTAACGATATATATACTGAATAATGGCTTTAATTTAAGCGATTATTCTTTTATAAAAACGCTTGCAATGGTAGCAATTTTTTCATTTGAAGTTCCCAGTGGGTGATTATCAGATAAATTTGGAAGAAAGAAAATTTGAATGCTCTCAGTAGTTCTCTTTTTAATTGCTTCAATAATGTACCTAATCATGGAAGTGAATAAATATACTGTTTTTCCAGCAGAAATAATATATGGAATTGGATTTGCGGCATTAACTGGCACAATCCAATCTTCAAAAATTAATGAAATAAAGCATGAAGAACCAAATTATTTAAAGAATTTTTATTCTGACACAAAAATTTTTAAATTAATATCAAGAACGATAGGCTCATTAATCGGTGGAACAATTTTTGTATACACTTCGTTTAATCCCTATTACATATCAATTATTTTATTTTCTATTTTGATTATATATAGTTTTAATTACAAAGATTATCAGCCAAACATTGGCATAATTGCTCCAAAAACTAGTTTAAAAGTAAAGTTTCATCATTTTATAAAAGAGAAATTTATATATTTATTAGCATCTTCTTTGATGATGCAATTTGTAATTGTAGTTACCTTCAATTATTGACAGCCAATATTTAAAGAAAGCTTTTCATATAGCCGATTATTAGTGCCATATGCCTTTATTTTCTTTAACATATCCGGTATTTTAGGGTCGATTGTATCTAAAAAAATATTAACAAACAAGAAAAGTATATATATTGCAATACTATTACTTTCTGCCCCACTAATTATTATTAATTTTTCCGGAAACAATATTTCCGCTTTATTTCTAATAACTTTTATTAGCTTCGCAAAAGGGATTTATGATCCAAAATTTAATCATTTAATTAATATGAAAATAAAAGATAACAGAAGAGGATTTATAACTTCACTTTTATCTTCAATAGGTAACGGACTAGGAATAATAATTTCAATAATTATTGGCGTCTTCTTAAAGAGTGGTCATGAGATTAAAGACATAATGATGGTTTTTGGAATAATATTTGCCCTATTTAACTCTCTCTTTGTATTTCTTGCCTTAAAACAAACTAGGAAAATTAGATAGGGCATTTGTTAGTCATCAATGCTATGATTTTAATAGAACACTATTTTAACTTTAATAGTCGCGAGAGGAGTTTTAATGAATAAAAAAAATCAAATAATTTATAAATTGCAACACGACTTTCAAGAAATATTTTTCATTGATAAATATTTTAAAAATAGTAATACTATAAATATACTTTATTACAATTTAGAATTTCATTCATTAGACGAAACTTCTAAAGTAAATTTTTTAAAAAGAAAAAATATTTTTACCAATATAAAAAATGATGGAGAATTCACATATTTTAAGTACGAAAAACTCCAATTTAAAATCATTAATCCTCTAAAGAATATACGTATTGATAAAATAGCTATTGACGACCATAACTTTTTTGTATATTCTCATGATATTTCAAATAATATTCAAAAGTCATTGGTGTTAATTGAACTTGATTCACATTCGAAAGAGGAATATCATAATCAATTAAAAAGCAATAATTTTGTAATTATTGACTACTCTAGTAAAAAATGTAGCATTAGTGATTTTACTTCTAATCAAAAAAGAACAAATGATAATTTCATAGAACTTTCAAAGGATGAAGGAAAAATAAATTCATACACTTCTATCATGAAATTTAATAATATTTTTTTTAATTACAATGTTAAACAAATTGTTCTTTCAACAAAACTTAAAAATCAATTTCAATATTTAAAATATGCCTCTTTAATGCTTATTGAAACATTTATGGATAAACCAATATTACCAAGCAATGAATATGTAAATAATAATGAAGATAACGACAAGTTATATTTATTTTTTGATAGCTTATTAAAATTCTATAAAAAGAATCATTCAAAATTCAAAATTGCGATACAAGCAGAATGAAGACAACACAAAGGTTACTTATTTGTTGAAAAAGTTTTGAAACAATTTTTGAAACAAACAAATTTAAAAATATCCAATATAAAACTTGAATATTTTGATAGTAATGTTATCACTGATGACTCACTTTTTAATAGTGATAATAATTCTTACAATTATGAATTTGACAAATTAATGCATAGTGGATTTCATGTTATAGACTTGTTTATTTGATTTTTAAAGCTAAATGGCGAAGTTCAACAAGGTGAAATAACAAGTTGATATGAAGGATTTGATAATCTAAATGACAACTACTCAAAACATGTAGCAAAAGAATTTAGCAAAAATACCAATAAAAATTTAGGTGAAAATATATTTGCAACAATAAATACAATTTATGGAAAAGCAAAAACACGCGCTAGCATATCGATGGAAAGCATGAGAATACCTTTAAAAAGAGAATCTTCTTCAAAAGAAAATGAACAATTAAGGTATGAACAGTTAAAAATAAAAGTAGGACAATCAATGACTATATCCATAAAAATCTATCTTCCTAGTAAAGCGAATTCTTGAACAAATAACAATTATGGAAAAAGTAATTTTAAGCATTTTAATATTGATGTATATAAAAATATCTTAGAAAAAGGAAAAAGTTTTGAATCATATTCAGAGAAAGATTTTATTCCTTCTAATGAAGCAAATATAGACAGCAATAAAACAATATTACATTTTGCTGATAAGGAATTTCTAGATTACAATGATCACTCAAAATATTCTGATTTACTAAATCATGAAGATTCTATTAAATTACATTTTTCAATTCATAATTCTCTAGTCAATAGCAAAAAAAGAGAGCATGAAAAGAATCATTTATTAATAATAAAAAGTCTTATAGATGTTTTTGGAGATGATTATTATATCCAAGGAAGTCTAAAATTATGAATTAAAAACTAAAGAATGGATGGAAAAATTCTAAATCTAAATATTCTCTCGCAACAAAAATGAATTGTCTTACAACTTAAATTATGAATCATTAAAAAATAATTAAACTCTCCGGCAATGACAAGGGAACAACGGGAGACTGGATCTTCGATGGCGACACCCGTCGGGTTAAGTCGCACACGAGACCGACGACGAGGGGAACTACTTAAAATGAATCCTCCGACG
>JABSQU010000041.1 GCA_013215685.1 Mycoplasmatales bacterium
AAGATAGTTTATGAGGAATATTACATCAATCAGTAATTTTTTTTAAAATAGCTTTCGTTTTTTTGCTTAATTTAGAATTATATTTATTAAATAGATATTTAACAAAAAAAGATATATCATTTTCATTAATTGAATCATTAGACATGTGGTAGTCCAATATCAACAAAGAAAATGCATTAATATATTCGTCATAATAATATTTCTCTAATAATCCTATAAAAGATTTATTGTTAAAAAGTGAATCATAAAACCTTATTCTTTCTTTATATGTAGAATTTGGAATTGCAAAATTAAGAATAGTTGCTATTCATTTATTTTCTTTTGCTTCATCTAAAATTTTCTCATCAATAAAATTAATTGGTTTTTTGTATTTTGATAATTCTTCAATTTTTTGAATTCTTTTTAATGCATTGAAAGTTCTAGAGTTATTTTCTGAATTGGTATTTTCACTTATTTTTAATTTGACTTTAGATTCTAATAATGTCTCAGGTTCTTTTAATGCATTGAATACCGATATAGATGTATAGCTATCTAATAATCTACTCAATTCACGCTCATTATTATCATATAAGTAAAATACATCAGATTTTTTAAGATTAATTTTCAATTCTTCGATTTTCTTTCCTAATAACATATCAATTAATTCAGATTTTGCCCTTTTTCTGTCCAAATCATCAGTTGCATTAACTTTAATAAAGAAAGTAATATCATCGGCATAAGAAAGAACTCTATCAACTTTAAAATTATTACTAACACTGTTTATTTGTTCAATAATTTTATTAACTTTGTCAAAAATTAATATATTAGCTAATATGTGGGATTCGAGAATTCCGCCATATGGAACAATTTCTTTGATATTTATTTTATCTTCTAGTTCACAATCTTTACATACATAATTGTCAGCTATATCAAAAATTCTTTTAATATTTGTCGGTTCTGAATTTTTAAATGACTCTCTATTTAAATTATAGTATGAATTTTTAAAGTCAATTTTCAGTGCAATTTTAGAATCAAAATTGTATTCTAAATTTTCAAATGAATAGACAAATTCAGATCATTTTTCTTTTCAATCATTGTAAAATGTAAAAAATATAGAATCATTCTTTTTATCCTCACATTTTGGCAAATTAGGTTGTGATGAAATGTTTCCAAAATTTTTAGAATCAGAAAATAAATTATATTTCTTATTTCTTTCTAAGGTTATTTCACTATATTCTTTTGCAATATTGTTTAACAATTTTTCATCATGTATTATTGCTGCAACAGCAATTTGATCTTCGATTTTTTCAAACATGTGAAAAGTTCTGAAATTTTCTTCAGTAATGTCTTTATCCTTTTCAAATTTTTTTATTAATTTTACATGACTTAAATTTATATTTCCTTTATTGTTATTAATATTTTTTCAAGATTTTTCAATGTTTTCTTTGAATTTGTCATCTTTATATTTTTTTTCTTTTAAAATAGATTTTATTTCATATCACCTTTGAGGAATTTTCATGTCGTTAACAAGTAATAATGATATTAACACTTGCTTTATTTTTTCAAAATCTAATTGTTCCATTTGTCTCTTTTCTTACCTAATTTTCTATTATTTGGAATAATAAAATTTAATAAATATTTACTAAATTATATATCCAATAATATCTTTACAATTATTGTATAAACAAGAAAAAAGATTAATCATTTGCTTATATGAATAATCATTGCAAATATAATCTTTTGTAATTATGAATTTCTCTTCTTTTTAAGATAAATCTAATTTTAATTTAATGAATTTTCTAGGGAAAGCATTTTCAAATTGCGCTCCGTTAGGTAATTTTAAATTTTGTGGAATAGTTTTTAAATTTTGGAATGCATTGTTACCAATTTTTCTTACACTAAATAAGGATATAGCATCAGGCAGTTTTGTTAAATTAAAGAAAGCATTATCACCAATTAGTTCGACATATTTCATCACAAAATTTTCAGGCAATTTTGTTAAATTAAAGAAAGCGTTGTTACCAATTGAAATTACAGAATTAAATGATATTGGTGCTGATAGTTCTTTTAAATTAAAGAAAGCATTATCGCCAATTTTTTCTAAATTAGGCATATTTAATTCCGGTAATGATTTAATGTGGAAAAATGCATTGTCACCAATTTTCTTTATATTATTTAGAGAAATTTCTTTTGGTAATGATTTTAAATTGTAAAATGCGTTGTTTCCTAGTGAATTTAATGAGGATAGATTCAAATTATCAGGTGCTGTTTGTAAATTATAAAATGCATTGTTTTCAATGAATTTAACTCACATTAAAGAAGTGGTGCTTGGTAAGTCTAATAAATTATAAAATGCACTATCTCCAATAGAAAGTGTCTCATCTAGAGAAAAATCACTTGGTAAAGATTTCAAGTTATAAAATGCTCCTTTTCCAATTTTTTGAGCTCCTTCCAATTTAAAATTATTTGGCAATGATTTTAAATTATAAAATGCTGCATTCCCAATTTTTGAAAGATTAGGTAATTCAAAGTTTTCTGGTAAAGTTTCCAAACTAGCAAAGGCTAAATCATCAATTAATATAATATTTTCTAACTTAAAATTTGCTGGTAATGATTTTAGATTGTAAAAAGCCAATCTTCCTATATGAACAACGCTTTTTAATGAAAAATCATTAGGCAGAGTTTCTAGTGCAAAAAATGCACCATCTTTAATTCTTGTTAAATTAGGCAAGATTCAATTTTGAGGAATTGATTTCAAATTAGCAAAAGCTTGAATTTCAATTAATTTTAAATTAGGAGATGAAAATCCTTCTGGTAATGATTTTAAATTAAAAAATGATTTATCTCCTACTACTTCTAAGTCCGGGAATGATATTCCTTGTGGTAATGATTTAAGATTATAAAAAGCAAAAGCTTCTATTTTCTTTAATTTTGGAAATGTTATTCCTTCTGGCAGAGACTTCAAATTAGCAAAAGCTCCCGTTTGAATTTCTGTTACATCTGAAAAATCTACATCTTCTGGTAATTTAGTTAAATCATCAAAAATGCCGGTTTTAACAATTTCTGGCATTTTATAGCCTGCGGGCAAACTTTCCAATTTATTAGTTTCTGCATTAATTGAACTTTTATCATTATAAATGTCTGTGTCTTTTGGATTTGTTGTAGTAGTTTTCTCCTTTGAATCATTTTGATTTGATTTTGTTTTCGAATCTGTCGAATCATCCTCAGGGGTTTTTAAAATAACAGTCTCATCACTTTGATTTGGATGCTTTTTATTAGTTGTTTTTGTGTTACCACAAGAAACAACTACAAGAGATGTTGATAGAATAACTCCCAAAGACCCAATTCATTTAAATATTTTTTTCTTGCTCATTTACCGCCTCGTTTCCTTATTTATATATCTTTTATTTTGCAATTATAATTATACTAATTATTTGATTGATCGGCATATTTAGCTGAATTTTATGGAGTGTTTTGATATTTAAAAATGTTTTAATTTTGAAATTTTAATAAAAAAACTTTAAACATTATTGTTTAAAGGCTTGATTAATTTATTTATTTAAAATTTTACGAATGTTAAAAATTAGTTATTCAACTTATGATTTTGAAAAAATTTCTACTATTTTGTCATTATCAGTTTGAGTCAATGTCTTTTTTTCACCATATATTTTTGTGAATAAAGTGTCTATTAAATCTCCATTTAATAAATCTGTTGTCATTCCGGGAATTTGTGTTTCTCAATAATTTTTTTCGGAAATTGAAACAGCGAAATTTAATGGTTGTTGTGATTTTATATCTTTATATGAAATTATTAGGAAATCATAGTTTTTAATTTTTGTTACTTCAGTTGTTTTTCCGTCTTTCTCTTCATTAACTTTTTTAGTTGATTTTATCCCAAAATCATGGTAAGATAAATCAGTTTTTGCAATAAATGTATCAAATCCATCTGCTATGATTTTTGTAAGTTTCTCAACTCACTTATCACCCTCAAATTTTTCTTTAGCTTTTTGAATATTCTCTTCTGAAGATTTAACATTTTCAATAATTCCCTCAATATATTTATTTTTATCATCAATATTAATTGAATATCTTTCAAGATCTAGAACTTCTAATTCTTTTGCAGCAAATTTGTTGCTAAAAATAGATTCAACATTTCTCGCAATTTTAGTTCCGTCACCATCACTCATATCGTTACCACAAGAAACAACTGCTATTACAGGGGCAATTCCTCCAACAATAGTTCCGAATGTCAATAATCCTTTTTTCATTTTTGCTTCCTTTCTATAAAAATACTGCTAATTTTTAAATATTTCTCTTACATAAAATTATACTTATATTTGTAGAAAAAATTAAAATAATTGCATAAAATAGGCAGAAATATAGGTTGTAAAATAATTATAGAAATTATATTATCAAGTTAAATTTATACTTTTATTCAATTATTATTTTAACTAATATAGTTATAATGTATAAGCATGAAACACGATATAGAAATTGAAATTAATGAAATATTAAATGAAAAAATTGAGGAATATTTCAAAAAAAGAAAAGAAAATTATTCAAATTTATTGTTTATTGATGGAGGAGGAACAAAAGGAGTATTTGCGTCAGAAATATTTGAAATAATGGGAAAAGATAACTATGAGGAATTTAATATCGTTTCAGGAACTAGTATAGGCGGTGTTTTAGCACTAGCATATGAAGTTGTGGCCTTTGATCAAGCAAAAGAAACAACTATAAGACTTCTTAAAAAAACTTTCAATATTAATTGACTTCAAAAAATTATTAATATTACTCTTCATGAAGTTTATATTCTTCTGGAAAAACTAAAAGGATTTTGAAAAAATTTTTTGGTAATAAAAAGATTAAAGATTTAAACAAAGAAAAAATGTTTTTTATAAATGTAACAAATTTTAATAAAAGCGAAATATGCATTATTAATAATCTTGAAGAGAGATGACAAGAAACTTATTTATGACAAGTGGCTCTTTGAACGTCTGCAGCTCCTTTTTATTTTAAAATTAAAAATTCCCCATTTATTGATGGTGGAATATGAGCTAATGACCCAAGAGTGTTATTCACTTTTTTAAAAGATAAAATTGGCAATCTAAAAAATAATTCATTATTTTCAATTGGATTTTTTTCTAAAAATCCAAAAGTAAAAAATGGAAGATGGATTTTCAATATTAAAAGAGCGGTGAAATTTATTGATTTAACAATTAATCTTTCTTCTGAAATTAATAACATTGAAATAAAAGGCTTAAAACAATCCGTGAGAATGGAATTAGATAAAACAAGAAAAAAAGAAATCCCGGTAAATTTAATAAATGATGATGTTTTAAAATTTTTCAACAAGAGAGCAAAACATGAAAAAGATAAAATTCTTGATTTTGTGGATAAAATGAATAAAAAAAATAAATAAAATATCGGCTTTAGCGCTGATATTTTTATTTTAATTCAGGAAGTCCCTTTATTTTCCCTTCTTTATCTAATTTTTTTATCAATTTATTTTGTTTATTTTGGATAGTAGGATAATGACTATTCATAGCTACATTAAAGTCCTTGTGAGCCTTTGAAAGTGATGTTCCAAATTTGTTAATAGAATCTAAAACACTAACCATTTCATCATAAATTTTTTGATCATTATTTATTCTTTCAAAAATTTTAATAATATTAGAAATAGATCAAGCCATTTGAACAAATGAGGATGGCGAACTAATATAGATTTTATATTCCTCAATCATTTCTTTAAAGAAAAATGGAAAATCGTCATATAGCTTTAAATATATGTCGTCATTTTGTAAAACTAATAGTCCATAGTCTGCAGTATTAGACTTACCTAAATATTTTGAGACTTCTTTAACTTGTACTTTAACTTTATTTTTGTATGAATCATCAATTATAGGTTTTCCATCCTCATCAAAATGAGTTTCTAATACCTTTGAGTCAATTGGAATTCATTTTCCTTTGTCATCTCCTGATTTCATTGCGAATTCAACAGAAGATTTTCCAACTATTAAATTTTCAGTCCATAAAGAAGAATCCAATCCTGATTTTTCTAAAATCATTTTTAGTTGCATTTCGCCCAATTCTCCCTTGCCTTTATTACCAGTGCTAGCAAAAAAAGTTTTCTCAATCCTATTAAGCGGCATAAGCTTTTCATGAATATCTTTTGACAATTTATCTAAACTTGATTTTCTTTCCTGAATTTCTTTTCTTAAATTAGAAATTTCGCTATTCTTGACAGCAATTTCTTGGAGATTATTTTGATTACTTTTTTTAGAAATAGATAATTCATTAATTATTGCTTGCATTTTAGCTTCGACAGATGCTCTTTCATTTTTACTTTCATCAGCTAATTTAGAAAGTTTGTCGTTCATTTCTTTAATGCTATTTATTTCTTTTTCTCTTGCATCAACTCTTTCTTCAAGTCTTGCGATTTTTTCATCAGAACTATCATTTTTTTTAAAATGAGCTTCCAGTTGATTGTAACTCATGAATAGTCTCGCGAATCAATTTATTTTTTTCATTTTACCCCCTAGATACAATATTTAAATTATATAGCCAATTAGAAAATAAAAAAAAACTAGTGTTTTTTTGATTGTCAATTCATTTTAATTTTTCATAAAGATATGATTCAAAAGATAGTGCAAAATATAAAATTACAAAATAAAAATAAGAAAAGTTAAACACTTTTCCTATATATATTAACTATTTTCCAGGGTGTGATCTGTGGTATTGGAATTTAATTTCTTTTGTTCTAGGTAATATATTTCTAGTTTGTCATTTGAAATCCATTGAGTAATTTATGTATTCAGCATTAATGTATGCTTCTACTCCTTTAAGATTTTTTGGACTTCATGAGTGTTGAATCAAGTTTTCTCATACTAGTGTTCTATTTTCAAATACTCTGTAGTTGTAGTTTACTAGATTGTTCATTTTTTTGAATTCTTCATAAAGTGAAGCTGGCATATCTGTAACAAGAATTGCAACGTCTTTTAAACCTTTTGCAACTGTAATGTAATTTTGTTCCATTTCATCTGTTTTACTTTTTAAATCTGCTAATGCTGCATTTCTTTGTTGTCAAAATGGTTGTTCGCTTGAACTACGTTCTCCGTAAACTGCTGGTCCACTCATTTTTGCAGAATATCCACTAAGATTATTAGTTCTACTTTCCTCGTTGGTTGATGTTACTGCTAGTGCCACTGATGCAGTTGTAACTAAAGCTGCTGATGCGCCGATAAATGATATTATTTTCTTTTTATTTGTCAATTTTGCTCCTATATATTTTTTTATTGTTTTTGCCTATCTTGGGATATAAATTTTTTAAATATTTTTACATCCCGGCAAAATTATTATATGCATATTTGAGTAGACAAATTTCAAAAAATTATCAAAACCTGTATAACAGAAAAATACGGCCCGTTTTAAAACATTTTATCTTAAAAAATGGGTAAAATGACCAGTACATATAAGAAATAAATTTAAAAATTTTTTTATTAAAATTATTTTTATTTTTTTAAATTTTTAGGATTTTTTTGCTCTTTAATTTTGTCTTTCAATATAGTATTTTTAAAAAAAATACAAAATAGTAGTATAAAATGAATAAAATGGTTTTATTTTTTTAAAAAAACAATCAATAATAAATGCCTTTTTAGCATAATTTTAAGAGATTAATTTTCAAAAAATGGAAAAATAAA
>JABSQU010000042.1 GCA_013215685.1 Mycoplasmatales bacterium
TGAACTTCGTCACATGCTCTAACACATCTGTAACAATTAATACATTTCGAAAAATCTGAAGTCATATATGGGTGAGATAAATCTTTTGTTTTATCTAAATAAGTATCTGGATTAGTTATTTTCGAAATATTATTTTGAAAGTCAACAATATTTTCAACTAAATAATTATCAAAATGATAAGTTTTAATCATGTTTAGAATTCTATTAATTACACTTTGTAAGTAAGATGAAGATGTTTTTTTATCAACAGGAACTAATTTTAAATTATTTTTGAAAACAATTCCATTTACATTTTGTTTATCAGGTGATAAAACTGTTTTTTCTACAAATGCATCTTTTGCAATTATTTGATCTCCTTTAGTAGCATTCAATTTTAATGCTTTTCCAAAGTATTCATATATTCTTTGCAACATAACTCTTTTAAAATTATTTAAATATGCATCTATTCTTCTTTGAACTAAGTTTAAAATAATTCCTTCTGCCTCATTATTTAATTTCTTTTTAACATCAGCATTATTTAAATTTTCTTTATTTAGTTCTATTAATTTTGTTAAATTACTAATTGTTGTTTTGTAATTATCTGAATATGCATATAGTCATGGATACATATTTTTTAAGACCATACCATAATCAGTGGCTGGTGAAAATAAATCATTTTTAGGAATATATTTATTAAAACCAGTTTTTGCATAAATATCATTAACAAGTTTTTCTTGCTCTTTAATTTTCTTTATGATGTTTACACCATCCATATTTTTTAAAACAGTAGGTTCTTCACTAATTTTTATTTTTGAATAATTATTGTGAGTAATATTATACATATTGAATGATAAATCTTTTGTCTGCCCTGGAAAAGGACTTATATGTTTATCATCAACTTGTAATCATTGAGAAAATATTTCAGCTAATATTCTTTTGGATTCTGAATCAGGATCACTATATGAAACAAAATCAATTTTTCTTGTTTCATTTTTTGCATTTTTCATATTAACTATATTTTCAAAAAAGATTTTTTGTCAAGGTTGTACACCTAAATTTTCAAATTGTATTTTATTTTTACTACTTTCAGTTTTACTATAAATATCTCCATCGGCGCCAAAATTAATATTTACAAAAACATTATTTCCATCTGAACTTGTTTCAACATTCAATGGATTGTCTCCTTTTGTTATGCTGTCATCGTTTGTCGGATTAATAATTGACTTTTCAACATTTAATTTTTTAGGTGTTATTGCAAGGTTACCACGCTCTGGAAGTGAAAAAACTAAATTTTCATCATTCTTAACTCCTTTAAAATAAACTGGTATATTTGTTTTAGTTGTTTTACCAGGAGCTAAAGAGAAATTAATTTGTTTTTTGGAATAATTTCCTGCATATGAATAAATTCCTATTGGATCAAATGAAGGTGGATTTGTCATATTTACACCAAAATTTGATTCACTAGAATTTAAAAATCCACCTTTAATTGCAGCAGATGATGTCTTGCTGTCGACTGAATCAACCATTAATTTTACTTGATCATTAGGTTTCATTTTCAGAAATACTTGAATTTTAGTACCTGATCTTTTAACACTAATAAAATCTGCTGATTCTATTTTGTTAAATGGAGAATTTCTCTCTTCATCACGTAAAAATATATCGTGAGAATTTATTAAATCAGTAATTGATTTGTTTGAATTAAATTGGGCAGCATCGTTATGAAGGTATAGGGATAAATGTTGTGTTCCGTTTTTAAGTTGTAATCCAGATGATCCCAAAGTATCTATACGAACTTTGAAAACACCTAAAGTTCTACTATCAAATTCTGCAACTAGAGGAGTAAATGTATTTACAGGAGTTGTAATTCCTTCTCCTCTTTCTAAAGCAACACTATTTGAAGGTGTTTTCATAGAAAATCACTGACGTTTTGATTGAAATTTATCAACATGATTAATTCCTTTAACCAACTGATTTAATTCTTGAATAAGCTTTGGTGTTGTAAAGTATTTACTAATATGCTCATAAGTACTATTTGTAACAAATTTTTTCACTTCATTAATATAGTAATAATTAGTTTTTAAATTATTATAAATATTTGTTCATAGTGTTCAATATTCACTTCTAGAAAATGATTGTCTTTGTCCAAAAGTTACAATTGTATCTGGATTCAAAGCTTCAATTGATGAATCTGTTGCATACAATTTTGAAGAATCGATTGCATATTTAGAATTAGCACTATTCAATTCATTATTATTGTGATTTATGCTCATAGAAATTGCAGTTATTGCAGTTGCAACTGGCACTGAAAGCACCATAGCACCTAAAATTATTTTTCTATTTTTCATATTCACCTCTTTTCATGGCAATTTTTGAAAATTCATCACTAAATACCATTGACTTGATTATTTCGTTATAAAGAAATTCTTGAAGTACAGAAATTCTTGAGGTATGATAATCCATTTTATTAAAAATATTAACATCATATTCTTTATCTTTAGTCATTTTGTAATGTCTTTGAACTTTTGTATATTGTTCATTAACAATTCTTTTTTGCTCTCTTGAAATAAGATTAATTGTTTTTTGTTCAAGTTTGTCTAAATAAGTTTCACCGTTTTCGGATGCAATAATTTCCTTGTATTTTTTTATCATTACTTCTTCACTAATAATTTCAAAATTTTCTGAAAATCTTACATAGACATCACTATTAATATTTTTTCTTACAACAAATAAATCTTTTACTAATATGTTAGTGATTTCTTCAATGCCGTTATATGTAGAACGTACTTTTAAAATTGCTACAGGTGATACTAAGAAAACTTTTTTAAGCATAGAAATTTTAACTTTATTTAATGTAATATCAATTTTAGAATCAATTACTAATCAAATTTCAATATCTTGAATTTTACTATCTTCATCAAATATTTCATTTTTAAGAGTATTTGAGCTATTTTTTTGAATTTCAAAAACAAAGTTTCCTACAATATCCGGTTTTTTATTATCTAAATTTAGACTTTTGAAGAAACCTATTTCAGATCTTTTATTTTTCTTTCTATTTCTTTTTTTCATAATAGATCCACCTCCTCATCTAAATCTTTTTTGTCAAATCCTAAAAATTCTTCTGCATCTTTTTTTAGCACTTTAAATGAAGTCGCTAAGATAAGTAATTCTAAAGTAATTTCTTCTCTTCTTCGACTTTGTATAAAGATTTTAAGTTCATCTATTTGTTCTTGAATTTTCTTATTTTTATCCCTAGTCTGTGCAACCAATTCTTTTTGTAGAATAATTTTATGTTTTAGAATAATCATGTTAATTTTTAATTGAATTAAAGATTCTACTAAATTTGCATAAACTGAATCTACACTAGGGAATCATTGAATTTGTCTAATATTTCCATCATAAACAAGTGTTGAAGATCTTTTTTCTATTAATTCTTCTGCTTCTGATAATTCTTTTGCAAATTCTTCAGAATTTTCACTAAAAGGTAATATTTTTGTAACAAATAAATCACCTTTTTCACTATTTATTTCTGGGAATACAATGTGTACATCTTCAAAGATTGAATTAGCAATACTTAAGGAGCTTATAGCAACTATTTTGCTTATTGAATCTTTTTCTGATGAATCTGTATTGAATTGTTTGAATGAATCAACAATTTTTAATTCCAAACGATTACACATTTTATTTGCTTCATGTCCAAAAGTAATGAAATAATTGTTTTCCTTATCAAGATTTGATAAATATTCTCTCATTTTAGCAAGCATTGCCTTCGTAGTTAAATCATTTTTTTGAGGACTCATAACTATATATAAATATTTATTATTAACTCCTGATGATTTTTTAACATTTTCTTTTTTTCTATTAAAAAATTTAGATTTATTTCTTAAGGAAAGGTCAACTTCAATTTTTTTCATTAATTTCTTTTGTTCATGGAAATAAACAAGATTGTTGTTGAAAGTTTGTGTCATTTTAAATAATTTATTAATTTCATTTAATTCAACAATTTTCATAATCGTTTTGAAATTATCTCATTTTTGTTTTTCACTCTTTAATTCTTTTACATTTGAAGACATATATTATTTATCCTTTTTAGTTTTAGATGTTTTTTTGGTTGCGGTTTTTGCAGTTTTTGTTGTTGTTTTTCTAGATGGCTTTTTAACAACTTTTGTATTAGCGGCTTTTTTAACAGGTTTTTTAGCAGTTACTTTTTTAGCTTTAACCTTTGGCGCTTTATTTTCATCTTTTTTAGACACAACTTTTGTTGTAGATACTTTTTTCGTTGTTTTGCCATTGCCATTTGATTTTACTGAAGTTATTTTTACAGATGATTCTTTAACAATAACTTTAGATGCTGGAACTTTACTATTTTCAAATGAAATAACTTGTCTAGTTTTATTAGAAACAACATCTTCAAGATTGATTTCGTCATAAACTTCTTTACTTCTTTCTCTTTCAAGTACATTTTCAAAATTATTTCTAAGAGAAGTTTTTGAAATAAATAGTTGATTTTGTTCTTCATCTTTTTTACCTTTTCTTAATACAATAATTTCGTCATCTAATTCAACATAGAATCTTGCATTCAAGGCATTTTCAAATATTTTTACGAATGCATTTAATACATCAAAATTTTCTGCAAAATCTAATGAAACAAATTTTGTAATATATTTTGCTGGAATTAATTTTGGATTAATAACACAAATTGGCACAACTTTTTCATTAAATTTTAATGAATCAAATAAAAGATGTTCATTAATCATAACTACTTTACCATGTCTAACTTTATCTCACATTGCTTTCATAGTTTTTGAAATTATTTCAAGAATTTTATCTGGTTCCACAAAAATATCTGGAAGTAACAATAAATGAGTTTGAACTGATAAATCTTTCATTGTTAAGGCACTATTGGTATTATGAAGTGTTTCATAATGTTCTGTAATTCTATTAACAACTAAGTCATATCTATCAAATGATTCAATTTTTGCTAATTTTTCTTCTTCATTAGCAACAAGTGCATCTTGAAGAAATTTTTCTTTTTCTTGAAGAGTTGATTTTTTATTTAATTCAGCAATATTGAATTCTGCTGTATTTTGATATAGATAATCAGAATAATTTTTTCTTTCTCTTTCTAAATCTGCCGTAGATGCGTCAAGAGATTTTTTATCTTCTGATACATTTTTAGATTTAGTGGTTTTTAATTTTTTTGTTTGTTCCTTATTTTGAATAACGTCTTTTAAATCAGGATTATCTACGTTTTTTTCTTTTTTAGTTTTCATAATTCTCCTTTAACTTAAGATTTTCTTCATAAATCTCTTTTTGTTTTTGATTCTCTCTTAGTTGATTTGTATTTCTTGTTCATTTCAACATTAATATTAAATCAACCATTAAAATTAATGACATAGGTAATACCTGGCATACAAATAAGATCGTTGTTAATTCTCCATTATATAAACTAAGTATTATTTGACTGTTTATTAGTGAACTTATCACAAAAACATTTACTAATGCTAATATGAATGATCCAAAAATAATAAACATTTTACTTTTAAATAAATATTTAAATGATTCTGCTTCAAAAATTATATTTATAGATAATATTATTAAAGAATATATTCCATATAATAATAAGAATGAATAATTAGAACTTCCTGTTTCTGTTGCTGATAGCATGTGAATTGAGCTTAAAAGCATAACATTCACAAATAAGTATCCATCTAAAATAATTGAATTTTTTAATGGAGCTCTTTTTTCTTCGTCAGGTTTTTTATAATTTTTTATTGTAAAAAATGAGAATAGCAAAATCATCACCAAGGATATTAATCCACCAATAATAATAGAGTAATCAAAGTGATTAGCTTTAAAGTTTGATATAGATACACCAATAAATGGAGCAACAACGATTGTTAGTATATATCCCATTAATGTAGTGACTTGTTTTTCTTCTTCCTCTAAAAATGATCCTGCTTGATTATCTAATTTTGATGATAATATAAATGATACGAATGTTAGCAATGCCCCAATTACTCCAGTAACTATTATTAATGCAAGCATAATTGTTATCATTTCATTATTTTTTTGATTTCTTAGCATATTTACATACATATATAAGAAAACAAATGGTAATATATTGAACAATGATAATGCTGATCATTTAGTTTTTAAAAGTTCAATTGGAAATAAATTTTTAGTTACATAACTTTTTATTAAAAGAGTAAGATAAATTAAAATTATTCTTGCTATTTCTATAATTGCAAATGTTAGAAATAACATTGTTCATTTTTGGTCTGATGATATATCAAAAGTAAGCATTAATATCGGAGTAATAAACCCTAATAATATATTGAATAGATATTCAAATAATGTAAATTTCTTTTGTCATATCGTATAAAAAGTTTTTGAACTATTTTTAATGAGTAGCGACAAAAACGCTGTGTTTAGAATAGCTAATAATGGTATTGCTATTAATTCCGAATAATTTTTTCCTAAAGTAACTCCTGTAATTGTTTTTTCAGAAATTACTGAATAAGAATAAACTGAAAATACAATCAGGGCAAATAGGGATAATAGCGTTAGCATTTTCCATATTTTTGAAAAATGCCAAAAAGAATTTTTAGATGTTTTGCTCTTTTCCGTTCCATATGCATTAAATACAATTGTATTATCATAATATGATGATTTTTCAGGTTCATCTTTTAGAATTATTTTTTTATCATCATCATTTGCAAAATTATTTTTTTCTTTTTTCTTCATGATTAACTCCCTTCCATTTCATTCATAACTTCAATCAACATTTTCCTATCTATGATGGTTGTTTCTTCAAACTTAAATGATGGTAATGAATTTCCATTTGTTTCTGAAGAATCATCTAAATATAAATTTTGTTTTTTAGAAGCTTCTTCAAGTTTTAAGTATGAAGTTCTGTTATTTAGTTTTAATTGAGTTTCTAGAATTAAAGAATTTAATTTTTCTAAGTATTTTTCATCAAAAATATCAATCATCTTTATCAGAATATCGATTACATGAATTTTACTTAATTTGTATGAATGTAAGAAAGTAACGATTTCTTCGTGAACTCTTTCCACCTGCTCTATTTTTCAATCATACATTTCATCTGAATCATTTTTGTCAAAATTAATCATTCTTGTTTCAAGCAGGAAATTTTTAAGTTCATTAGTTTCTTTATCTGAAAAGAGTACTAAATTAACTCTTGCCATTCCTTTTGCTAAAATACCCGTTCTAATTGATACTGTATTTTTATTCTTAAATAAATCAATATTATTCCCACCATTATCAAAGTAAACTTTATCTCTTGGATCATCACTAATTACACCCACTATTTTCAATGAAGTATTATCAAGTGAAAGAATATTATTATTTACAGGTATTAATACTTTTTTGCTTTTAGGTACCAATTTAGAAATAATTGATGATGCAACAGCAAATATATGTGTGTAAGAATTTTTAAGTTCATATCATTGTTTATATCATTTGTCGTTTTCAATACTGTAATCATTAATATTAGTAAGTTTATATGTTAAGAAACTTATAAAATAGAAATTAGTTAAATTTTTTAC
>JABSQU010000043.1 GCA_013215685.1 Mycoplasmatales bacterium
AATAATCTCATTGACAAGTCTTTAATATTAAAAATGCCAACTCCAAGATCTTTATTGGCTCAAATGAATCCAAATGGTGTTGATGGGAAGGGTAACTTCTCCTTGCCTCACATTGATCACATTGTTGTTGTTTCAAACAAGACTTCGGGGCAACTAAGTAATGGTGATGTTACTTTCACTTTAACACCAGATGATGGCTACGTGTGAGAAGATGGAACAAATGAAGTAAAAACTGTTGTTGTTAATGTTAATAATCTTAACTCTAATTCTTCATCAAGATTAACATTACCTACTTCTCAAGCTTTATTAGCTCAAATGAATCCAAATGGAATTGATGGGAAAGGTGTTTTCTCTCTACCTCAATTTGACCACGTTGTTGTTGTTTCAAACAAGACTTCGGGGCAACTAAGTAATGGTGATGTTACTTTCACTTTAACACCAGAAGGTGACTACGTGTGAGAAGATGGAACAAATGAAGCAAAAACTGTTGTTGTTAATGTTGATAATCTTTTGTCAAAAAAATTAAATCTTCCAAGCGCGAACGATTTGTTAACTAAAATGGATCCTTGAGGGCAAAATGGATCTGCAATTTTCACATTGCCTAAATTTAATCATATTACTGTTGTTTCAAACAAGACTTCGGGGCAACTAAGTAATGGTGATGTCACTTTTACTCTAACACCAAAAGATACCTTCACTTGAAAAGATGGTACAAATACTCCAAAAAATGTTATTGTTAATGTCACTAATCTTTCAGATACACCCGTACAAGCTCAGTATCTATATACAAGTCAAATTGCGAAACCAAATTTTGAATTAAATATGGAAAATGAAAATTGAAATATTAGTGGTTTTGCAAAATTGAAAACTGATCAAGATATACAAGAGTATATTGGGAGTGTTTCGTATTCCATACACGACAAACAAAACAATGAATGATTAGATTTCGATCCTGATGTTGATGTTATTAATGTACACGATGAAATAAAAATTACATATACTTTGAAGAATGGTTTTGAGTTTTCTGGATCAAAAAGAAAAATTAGCTTTACTAATACATTCTATTATTTATTAAAAGAAAACAAAGATGTAATAGCATTACCTCCTAGTCAAAGAGAAATGAAATTTGTTAAATCAGACGGTCTCGGGGAATTAGTTCCTTTTGAAAAAAATGATTTAATTAAAAGAGAATATATTTTTAAAAAAGGGTTATCAATTGAAAGATACGGAACCATTAAAAATACTCTTAAAAATGGTTACAAAATTAGCATGCAAGTAAAAACCAAAAATAAGAATGCTAGATTTAAAGATGAATATGTCATATTAACACCATCACAGAATTCAGCAAATAATTTTAATAATATTCATGGGCATCATTTGTCATTTAAAGTTAATGATAAAATCTACTTCAACGATTCAAGCAACCAACCAGGTTTATATTATCATAATAGTGGAGCTATTCAAAGAGAGATAGTCCCATCTTCTAGACAATACTATTTTGATAATTCCTTATTAGTTGAGAATAATAATATTATGTATCTAGGAACAAAGAATAACGGCATTGTTTCGTTTAATCCTACTAACAATCGTTTCAATCAAATATCTCAGAAAGATTCTAATGAAGGTTTTGCTATAAAAAGTAACAATAAAATATATTTTGGACTTAAAGATGGCCTGTATGAAATGATTAATGGTAAATTAGTGAATTTAAATCAAAATGACTTTTCTAATTGTAAAGCTATCAGTAACGGTAGTTTAATATACATATTAACAAAAAACGGTTTAAAAACATTTGACACAATTTCAAATGAATACCGTGATTTAGTAAACATAAATAATGTGGATTTACTAGGTTCGTCTATTTTAAAATTCAATAATTCAATATATATGTTAATGAATCATAGTTTTTACGAATACAACTTAAGAAGTTCTCAACTGAACAACATATCTGGTTTAAAGAATCATGAACATAAATTTGGGGGATTATCAATTTTGAGTGGGAGAATTATGATTGGTTCTTACAATGGCGATAAATATGAAATATATAATCCTAAAAAAGGTGTTTTTATTAACAACGATATTAATTTAAATAACACTTTAAACAACATTGAAAGAAAATGTTTTAATCAAATAAAATTTTATCAAGATAAAGGCGATGTATTTCTGTCATCTTCTTTGGGATTTTTTAAATTATTTCGAACTGATATACTATACAAAACTCAAATTGTGAAAAATTTAACAGAAGTTATCGACCATGTTGATATTGAAAGAGAAAAGACTCTTAAAATGAACAATTACGGAACAAAGTCAATAGACATTAAGTCAAAATTTAATGACTTCTTCATTTCTGATGTTAAACAAAAAGATAATCAGTCCATTAATTATGATTCAAGTAAAAAATCTATAGAAAATGTGAAAATGGGAGAATTAACATTAACAGTAAAATCTAATAATAAAGTATTTACAAATAGAAAAAATGAAATGAAAATTAAAATATGAGTGAAGGGAAATAAAATTGATTTAAACCTTCCTTCAAGTGTTGAAGAAATAAGAAACTTTAGAAATGCAACATATTCCATATTGGAAAAATCAAGAAATGGAAATAGTACTATTTTTTCAGCAAGAGCAAATGACGGCTATTCTTTTGATGATAGTAATACTAAAGAAATTCAATTTGAAGTTTTAAATAACAACCAAAAGGAAATTATTGGAAATAATGAATTTGATCCTACAAAAATTGTTGTTGCAGGATTAAATGGTGAAGCAAAAATAAGTTACCCTGAGAACAACAAATTTAATGTGCATTTTAGTAAGAAAAATGATATATGAAGTGGGGACAAAATAAAGGTTACCCTTATAGCTAAACCTGGATACAAATTTAATAATAACTTAAAATCCCTTAATGTGGATTATGAAGCAAATGTTAATCAATACGAAGTTATTGCAAAACCTACTATTCATCCGAGGGTTGAGCAAGTAACCTATCAAAAAAGCTATTATTCATTTGGATTTAAACCTACTAAATTATGGCTTAAAAAGGGACAAATAATAGAAGCAAACCCAGGAAATAGCGATAATATAATGATTAGATTGCGTCTTGAAGGACCTTATAATAAAAATGTCCCAAACTTAAATCAAAAAGAAATAAATGAAATGAGAATAGGGGGAATTGACTTCACCATTAAACTAAAACCAAATTCTTGGAATAAAATACAAATTCCTGAATATATAAATATAAAAGGGGCTCCTGTTACAATGAGTAATTTTTATAGAACTGGATTTGAAAAATCTCATTTGTCAACCCCAAGAGTAAAATTCAAATCAGACAAATTGTATTTTATGCCAACGTATGAACAGCACAAAACTAATTATGAAAAATTTACTAAAGAAATTGAAAAAAATTCGGAATCATTATTTATTAATTTTATTGGTAAAAATCTTTATTATGAAATGCAAAAATATTATTTAAATGACATGGATAAAAGAGATTTATTAAGATTGGATAGAATAATAGATAATTGAAATTATTTCTATAACGAGTCTACTAAATTATGATCATACGATAAAAGAATTTTATCTTTAGATGGGGAAGATGACTCTATGATAAAAATCATTTCTTCTGAGTCCGGACTTAATCATGTAGCAAACTCTTATAATGAAAGAGTAAACTTTTTAAGAGACGGTGGAAGTAGGAATACTCCTTTTGATGATATTTTTTCTCCTGGTCTTTTCTTACATGAGTTAAATCACATACTAAACAATGAAAAATTTATTTTTGATGATCTTGAGGAGGTTGTAAACATGTGAGCCGCATCACAAGTACTAAATAAATATACTGGTATTATCGGTCGTTTCTATACAAATAATAACTATTATAATTCAGAAAGAATAGGAGAATTTCTTTCAGAAAAATATGTAGATGGTGGAAATAATTTAATCAAAAGAATAAAATCTGATGGAGGATATTCAGCAGCAGGAAGAATGCTTTTTGATCAATTGGTAATTGCTTATGGTGATGAAATCTTAACTAGAATGAGTAGTTATTATCATAATCAATTTTATGACGAATTAAACAGCAAAATTTATGCATTTAAAAATGAAGCTCCTTCCAATATAATGAATTTAGATAAAAAAGAGAGAACCAAAGTAATGTTTTCTATAAATTCTCAAAAAGGCGCAGATTTCTTTATTGAAGCTGCAGTTAAAGTTACAAAAACAAATTTATTACCATTTTTTGACAAATGAAAATTATTTGTTTCAGAAAAAATGAGAAGAAAAATTGAAAGTTATGGATATCCAATTTTAAAAACTGAAATTTGGAAAAATTTTTCTAATGAACATAAAGACGGAAACTACCTAAAACCAAAACTACAAATCGCTCCTTCAGAGGTTCCGACTGAAAAAGTCAAGCAAATAAAGAAAATTTCTTATTCAGATTATTTAGCCATTTCAAATAACCATGATTTGGTAAGACAATATATAGAAATACCAGACACTTACAATTATGAAATTGCATTTCCTAAATATGATTGAAGAGTTTCAAAAGAATTTGGTAGATTTAAAGGTGATACAACAGACCCTTCTGGAGAATTGAATTTCCTTATATCAACAGATTTTCAATCAATAAAAAAATATAAAGGCTTTAAAGAATTTGCTGCTGATTACAAATACAAATTTTTTGAAATGAGATTTTGACCTAAAAATCAAAAGAAAGATCTAACGCTAAACACATTTAAAAAAGTTTTCTATTATCAGGATTAATATTTTGAATTTAAAATTTTGACGTTAAAGCAGGGATATCCTGCTTTTTTATATTGTTAATTTTAGAATGATGCCGTCTTTTTGCCATCTGTATCTCAATTTTATTATAGATTCATAATGTTCATTTATTTATGTGTAAAAAAACAATGTCTAAAGTTGTATTAATGTTGTATTAATTTGGATTAAACTAATTTTACAAACAGTGCTATTTGTATATGATTCTAGTAAAAAAGCCATATTGCTTAACAATTGATTGTTAAACTTTTTATTCATTTAATTATTAAAAATATTGTTTTTAGAATTTTGTTTACACAAATACTTCTGTATAAAAAATGTTTATTTTGTTGAAATAACCTGCCTTATTAAAATAATATTTGTGAAATGAATAGTTGTATAATATTTTTACATAAAAAGTTCGACTTGTGTAACTTTGGTTAATTAGAGGGTAATATGAAAAGAAAAAATCAGACCTTTGAATATTTATGTGGGGATTAACAATTTTATCTACCGTTGGATCATTTTCCATGATAAATTTTTTTACCATTTATGACAATAATTCTAAAATGTATAATTTAATACTTGGAATAATGGGTGTTATATGTTTATTGGAATCTTCCGTAATATGTTTGTATTAAAATGAAAATCAATTGAAATATTGGGATTCCTTCCTCAAAAAAAGAAATTATAGAATCTAAAATGTATAAAACGTTTAAAATTTTATTATTGATTAGTATTTCATCAGTTTATTTGGTACTAATAATTACTTCTTTATTGTTAATTAATTACAGTTTTTACACTTCTTTTGAATGTATATATTCTATAATAATTATTACGGTAATAGTTATTAGCCAAGTAAGATTAATGTTTAAATATAAAAAGAATTACTTTAATATATTTAAAAAATAACCTTTTTGAGTTACTTTGAGATTCATTTAATTTGTTTTTATTAAAACATTTAATTAATTTACAACCTTGATTTTTAGCTTTTATACTAATGATAGATTAGTTCTATTTACTTAGAAAGTACCTTTGTTATCATAAAACAACTTTTAGTATGTTGTTTATGTAATGCAATAATTATGAAAAGGAGGCGCATATGCAATTCAAAAAGACGAGAAGCGAATTTGACAAATGCGCTTTTGCATATCAAACGATTAGCAACATCAAGTAAATTTAGCTAGGGTAATCCATAATATTACTTTTTACTCAATGTTAAAGCGGGATATCCCGCTTTTTTAGTTTTGTTAATTTCTAAATAATATTGTCTTTTGTCAAGGTGCTGATTTAGATTTCATTATGAGTTTTCCTGTTTAAATATTATAAAGAGAGTATTTTGGGTAACTTATAAATTAAGAATTTAATTTAAATAGGTTTAAATTATGATGCTTCATTGCAAATATTTTATAATTAATATTTTGTTTAAGAAATATTGATTTTAATTGGGATTAATCTATCCAATGAAGATGTAACTGGAACAATCTCAAATTTAGAAATATCAGAATTATTTGTATTATTGTATTTTAATAGGAACGAACTGGAATTAGAAACGTTTAATAATTTTCTCACCCCATTTTCAACCAAATAAATTAAATACATTTTTATTTTTTGAGGATTTGCAATTTTCATATTAATTCTAACGTTATTTCCATTTGTAGTAACTCATTTACCTTCGCCTTTTAAACTAGTAATTTCTACTTGTTTAGTTTTTTGAATTCCATAAGGAACAAATTTCATTTGACCAATTTTAACATCAATATGCCCAGATCTAAAAGCAACTCCAAAAGAAGACATTACTTTGTTATCAAGATTAGACAAATCATAAACAACTTTTTTGTAACCATTTGCAAAAATATTATTAGAAATTTGTCACTTGAACACATTTAGATTTTTCTATTCAAAGAAACTTAATAAATTAATAATAAATATGTACATACCTAAAAAATTATATAATTAACGATATGAAGGAGCAAAAAATGAAAAATACAAAAAGAATAGGACTAGTTTTATCTTCAATTGGTATTATCGCAACACCGATTGTTACGGTGATATCATGTGGATTCAATGAAAAAAATAGTGCAGATGACAAAAGTGTAGACGACAAAAACAAACAAATATTAAAGTTACCCACTACTGAAGAGTTACTTAAAAAAATGAACCCAAATGGTTTGGATGGCGAAGGAAATTTTACATTGCCAAAATTTGACAATATTAAAGTTGTTTCAAACAAAGTTACAGGCTACTTGAACAATGGTAAAATCACTTTTAATTTAACGCCAAAAGAAGGTTATACATGAAAAGATGGGACAAATGGGACAAAAACAGTCGTTGTCAATATAACTAATCTTGATGACAACCGTTCATTAAAGTTGAAATTACCAAGTTCTCAAGCATTGTTAGCTCAAATGAATCCGAACGGATTTGATGGAGAAGGTAATTTCACTTTACCGCAATTTAACAATATTAAGGTTGTTTCAAACAAAGTAAGTGGACAATTAAGTAATGGTGATGTCACCCTTACATTAACACCAAGCGCGAACTATATATGAGAAGAAGACGGGACAAATGATGCAAAAACTATTGTTGTTAATGTTAATAATCTCATTGACAAGTCTTTAATATTAAAAATGCCAACTCCAAGATCTTTATTGGCTCAAATGAATCCAAATGG
>JABSQU010000044.1 GCA_013215685.1 Mycoplasmatales bacterium
AATGCAAAATACACCGCTATACATGTATAGAAGTTATACATATAAATTAAAACGATAAAAACACAAATATGCAGTATTTAACACTATAATGACTTTTTTTGTTCAAAAAAAATCAATTTTTATTACATTTTTTTAATGATGATTATAAAAAATGCCAAAAAAAATTTGTATAATTTCTTTGCATGTTTAATAAAATATTTCATTAAATATGTATTTATTTTAATTTTTGAAGAAAGGATTATTACATGAAAACGTTAACTAAACTTAGAGATAAATTTAGTGCGATTGCAACGTGAACATTGATTATTGCTATTTCACTTGGAGTAACAGGTGGAGCAGCAATGGCTTTGGATTCAGCAGTAACTCACCAATCATTTGGAATTGTTGCTTTTGCGTTACCATTATTACTATCATTTATCTGAATTGTTTCATCAATCGTTTCGACATACGTAAAATCTTATGAAGAAATGAGAGGAGGGGAAGCTGGGCGTAATGCTGAATTTCTAATTAAATTTAGCCTAGGATTATTATCAATAATAATTACAATTATTGCGCTAGCTATCCATTAACTTATGAAAAATTGATTTCAAAATCGGTTTATTCCGACCGTAGGAAAACTTGGAAACCAAAGACATCTTGCAACAATTAGAGATGCCTTCGCAATCTTTACGCCCATAATTATTGTTGGTGCATTTGCAGTTCTTTGAAGAAATGTATTGTTCGTTCCTTGAGGGGGGAAAGGAAACCTTACTGGATTATGGACATCATTTAATGAACATGCCGTCTCAGGAAAATCTTATAAAGAATTCTTAACTGTTTTAAATCATATGATGCTCTATATACAAGTCGGTACAATTAATGTTATGTCAATATACGTAGCATTCGGAATTGGATATTTCTTAGCTAGATCAAGAAATTCTAATACACCAATTATTGCTGGACTTGTGTCAATAGCATCATTCTTTGCTATGACAAACATGATGATTTCAGGAACTTGAGAATCTGGAATGTACTGATTAGGTGCAAGAGGATTGATTACTGCTATAATATTTGGTCTTCTTTCAACTGAATTATTTGTGTGACTGTCAAAAGGAGATAAATTGGCAATTAAAATGCCAGAAGGAGTTCCGCCAGCAGTTTCAAGAGCATTTGCTAAATTATTCCCAGCTATACTTACAGTAATGGCTGCAGGATTAGCAAACTTACTTATATGGATGCCATTCCACTTTATGAAAGCTACACTAATAGAGGGTACTAAATCAGTTTATACAATTGATCCAAATATTCCTAACCCTACTGATGCACAAGCTCAATTACTTTTAGATGGAAAATTAGGCTTTAATCCTAATGATATTAAAGATCTTAAATGAAATAAAATCGAAATTAAAGATCTAGCTTCTGCTAAATTATGACTAAAAGATTTAGTAAATAACAAGGATGCTGCAGCTAAACTTGTTAATGTAGATTCACCTACTGGCGAAGTTGGAAGTAGAACATTTGCTGCTATATTAGAAGAATTTGGAAACCACGTTACAACAAGTGTTGTTGATAATCCTGTAACAGGAGGAGATGTAACAATGACTGCTGCAATTTTTGCTGGTGTTGTTAATCCATTCATAAGTGTTTCAAGTAAAACATCTGGTGCTCTAGGAATAGCATTACTATACGTTCTATTAGTTTCCTTCTTTTGATTCTTTGGATTACATGGGACAAACATTGTTAATGGAGCATTTAATCCATTATGACTAATACTTTATGCAAACAATATTAATGGCGCAAGCAACGTGTTTGTGCAAGGAACATTTGATGCATATATATTTATTGGAGGATGAGGCGCAACACTTGCATTAGTAATTGCAACCTTGATTTTTGGGAATAAAAAATCTCCAGAATACGAAATTGCAAAATTTGCATTCGCACCTTCAGTTTTCCAAATAAATGAACCTGTAACTTTTGGTTATCCATTAGTTCTTAATATGTTCTTAGTAATACCATTATTCTTAGTAATGCCTATTTTAGTTATTACAACGTTCTTTGGAATTGAATACTTCGGAGTTCCTAAAGTAACAGTTCTAATTCCTTGGACAATGCCAGTCGGATTTGGAGGTCTTGTAGCTTCGGGATCTGCATGAGGATTTGTATTGGCCATAGTAAACTTATTAATTGCTACAGCAATTTGAACACCATTTGTTCTTATCATGAGAGGAAAAAACAAAAATATTGAAACAGCTTCTTCAAGTGAAAAAACAGTTCAAATAGAAAAAACTAACAAAGCAAAAATAAGTATTACTTAATAGACAATTATTTAAACTAAAAAACACTTAGTGTTTTTTCTTTTGTTATAATTTTGTTATGACGAATTATGAAAAATTTAAAGAAGAATATGATAAAAAAGTTTATGTTTCTTTTACTGCTGAATATAAAAGAATTATTGGTAAATCGATAAGTAAGGTAATTCCAACTGATCCTGAAACATTATTTAAAAAAATCCTTTCAATTATTATCAAAGGATCCGATCAAGAAGGTAAAGAATCATTTTTAATTGGAGACCTAATTAAATTTGAAAAATTAAATATTTTCATAGAAAAATTTGATAAAGATACTGAAATTGAATATAGATTTAAAAAGCCTCATATTAAAAAGGGATATGAATTTCAGATATACAACTTTAAATTCAAAAAATTAAAAGATAATTCCACAAAACTAACTTATTCTCATTCAGTTAAACTTCCGACAACAATAACAGGATTTAATGGAAAATTAGGGACAATTAAATTTAAAAATGATGTAAAAAAAGAATCTTTAAAAATGTTCGAAAAACTTTACAAAATATTTCCATCAAAAAATTCTAATTAAAAAAATACTTCTTAGTATTTTTTTTAATCTAATTAGTGATTCGTAAATCAAATTATTGTCGTTATTAATATTAATGTTATTGATATAATCACAAGAGTTCATCATAATTTCTTATCAAAATTGGAAGGCTGCTTTTTGTTAACTATTTTTCTCCATCTTTGAATAGTTCAAATCAATAATCAGGATAAAATAAAAATAGATGTTATGGTAATTAAGGTGAATATCATATAAAAATTATATCATTATTGCAATAATTCATTGTGTTGGTATTCCAAATTTATTCCAAAAATCAAGCTTATTATTTTGTAAATCGCTCAAATCTTTGATGTATCAAGGTTTTATAATATAGTGATCTTTAAATTTTTGAATTTTTTCATAAGCAAATTTTGATTCATTATATAAAATTTATTCTTCGGTATTACTAAATGGATATGATAAATCTAAAATAATCAAAGATATTTTAGAAACATCTAAATCTAATTTAATGAATTTTTCAAGCTTATCTTTTATTTTGAATAAATAATGCTTGATCAACAGATATCATAGGCTTACAAGAGACTGGTTCATAAAAATTACCTTCTTGATCAGTAAAATCTTTACCTGGCAGAGTCAATCCAGACTTTTCATCATAGTCTTCTAAAAAAATATCATGTAATTTCATTGCACTCATAACTAAATGATTCTTTTTCTTTTTATTTTTTAGAATATCTATTAAGTCCATTTGCACTTCTAGTATAGATTCATTTCTATAATAGATATTGCTTTTTAATTTATTCTTCTTCAGATCCAAAAATATAGTTTTGCTTGCATTTTTTGCATCAAATTTTATTTGAATTGAAAGTGACGTTTAATTCATGATTGCACTTGGGGCATTTAAAATTTGCAGAATTTGGTATTATATTAAAATTTTTTGCAATATGAAAAATTTGAACAATTTCACTATAAAAACATCACTCAAAATTTAAGATATTAATATATTTATATTTATGAATATAATTTTTAGGAATTTGTTGTTTTATAACTCATTCTAATTTAAATTTTCCGTATTTATTTTTAATATTGGCGCTTTTTAAAAAGTGATCATTATTAATAATTTCATAGTTATTAATTTTATTCAAAAGCATTTCTCATTTTTTTGAAACATCTTCAATTGAAAAGTCAGTGTCAGTAATTATATCTATATCATCGAAAATTCTTGATAATTTTGTTGTACATATAATGCAGTGCTTCCTTTAATAACGATATTAAATGGTAATTGTTTTTGAATATCTCTTAATCAATTAATATGCTTATAAACTACGTCTTTATCCATTTATCACCTTTCTAAATATTAATATCATTCATTCATTTTAGCTAATATTACTTTTCTCTATGATTTCTAGTGCTTCCTTACGATATTTAGGAATTAATGATAAATTAGTTACATGAGTTTTATATTTTGGAGAATATTTTTTTATTTTTTTTCTTAAAAAGATCATAAACACAAACAATAAAATATCTGGCAAGGGAGAAATCATTGATAATAATGAATATTCTGGTAAATAACCTGTAATTATATTATATGAATATGTAAATTTCAATCTATTAAAATCAACATCATATTCAAATAGTAAACCGCTATCATACATAATTTTCATAATCATCTTTTTTTGCTTTAACTTATATAGCGGCAATAGTAATTCATTATATCTTTTCTTTCAAGGAATGTGGATTGCTCATATATTCACTATTAATGGAATTATATTTATAGCAATAGAAATTATCATTCATGCAATCATTCAAAATCTGATCGTTGAACGATTAGATTCTCAAGATGAGATATTTCCAGCAAGGATGTAGAATAGTACTGGTGCTCATAATTCTGCCAATAGTCTAAAAATTGTCACCTTTCATTGTCCATTTAAATAAATATTTTTTATTTTTGGTATAGCATTATATATTTTATCTATTTCAGAATCAAGTATTTCATTTGTAAAATCATCTTTTTTAATTTTATGCTCATTTTCCAAGGATTTTAGATTAGCCTTTTCATCATTGATATTTTTTTCTTCTAATTCATCTCTATATTGTTCTGGAAATTTTACTGTCATATTAAAATATATTGAAAATATATAAGGGATTCAAAATCAAAATCATCAAAACCCTTTAAAGCGAACACTATTTATCAATGCAACAGCATCTCCAAATGTTGGTTTGTCAAAATTAATTTCTCCATATGATAAAATTCCAAAATTTGCTAAATTTTTCAAAATTAATTTTTTTTCATTTTCTTTATATAATGGCAAAAGTATCTTTTTATAATTTTTGTGTCATGGAGATATCTTAGTAATTATTCTAAATCATATAATAAATAAATGAATAGCACTTAAAATCAAGAGGTACAAAATAATTAAACTCCTATCTAAAAATCAAATATTTTGATTATTTGTTGCAAAAGATATAGGTAATAAAAGTAATGTTACTGAGAAGTCTAAAATCAACCTCACAATTTCTACTTTTATGAGAGAAAATAAATAAATATTTTTTATTTTAGGTACTATTTTATATATTTCATTAATTGTTTTTTTCATATTTCCTCCTAAATTTTAATATCTTCCCTCATGCTCCAATGACATTCAATATCAAGATTAAATAATGCCTTCTTGTCATCGTTAAAATTATGAATAACTTTTCTTTCCGTACTTAATATTCAGTTAATGATTTTTTCATTTTTTCTTGCTCTATTCGCTAAAATTTCATAATTATTCATTTTATTTTTTTCAAAATTAGCTTTTAAAATATTTTTTTCAGATTTATTTGAATGGTTTTCCTTAAAAATAAAAAAGGAAGATAATGGAGTAAGTGTTAGTGATAATGCAGATGCTCCTATAATTATTGATTTTTTTATTTTTTGATTTTTGCTCATTTTTTTCCTGCTCTCCCAATAATAATATCATATGAGTAGTGATAAAAAATAGTTAGCTTAACAATTTGGGGGTATTGAAAAATTCGGCTGGTGCTAATGGTAAAAATACTTAATTTTTGACCACTAAAAATGTTGTTGGAAGACTAAAAAGCCTTTTAATGTTCTTCGTAAGGAGCAACATGAAGAATAAAGAAAACAATCTTTTAAGACTAATAAGTTATCTCAAGCGTTGAAATATGTTTTTGCTACAATAGCTCCTGCAGTTTTTTAATAATAGAGTTACTAAGTCTATCCCTAAGCTTTAAAAGTAAAACCACTATTAAAAAGACTGCATTTTTATATTCTCAAAATTTGAGCTTGTTAAAATAACATTTTGCAAATCTCCATTGAATCATATTAATGTAATATTATTATCCAAAAAACAAGAGAAAAAAACAAAAATCTTTATTTTGATATACATTATTCTAAATTATCGATAATTGCATAAATTGCAACCACGAAGTTGAGAATCATTTTAAATGCAAAATATGTAATTGCTTATTTAGTAAGTTTAACACTTTTATAATCATTCCAATTTTCTTTAATACCTCTTCTTCTTTTATTTTAATTTCATATAGTTTTGCTATTAGTTTTGATTATGATTTTAACTTGCTAATTTCCTTTTTTCTTCACTTAAACTATAAAAAAATAATAAAAAACTCCTAATGGAGTAATTGTTGGTCAATTAAATTGATATGGATAAATAAATAGACTTAATACAATGTAAATTAGCCTCGTTAGACACTGAAGGCGATACTATAGCTATAAGTCCTCTACTTATTGGCAGTCGCTATAGCATCTTGCATTACGTTTTCGCTCTATTTATTTTACAACTACTAATAAGCTTAAACTATTTGTTTAACTTAGACTTTTTGTTTAGCTTAGCCAATTTTGACTGAGCTTGTCTTACATGCTTAGGCACAGGTTTTCCAGCTTTCGCCGCTGCCCTCTGAGCCCTTGCTATTGCAAGTTCATCTCATTGTTTCATAGACACCTTCCTTAATTTATTAAAATAGCGAAAACGGAAGATGCAATTAAATTATATAAATAATTAAAGGTATATGTTTTAAGATACATATATCTACAAGAAAAAATCTTTTTTCTGATGAAATGAATAATAAAGGGCTTTCCATAGTTTTAATAAACATAAAATAAAATAGATTAATTACAAAAACTAGGTGGAGAAGCAAAGGCTAAGGTTTTATTTGTAGTATCTCAAGCTATTCAACAAAATAAAATACTTTACCAACAAATGAAGCAATTGTCTAATTTTCATGTTGCATGATAAGGTTAGTTAAGAAAATTATTAATTTTTCTTTACAACTAATTAACGATTAGTTGATAATAAACTAAATTTTTATATTTTTTTAAATATTTAAATCAACATCACATTTAATATAAGATAACTAATTTTTTAAATAAAAGCC
>JABSQU010000045.1 GCA_013215685.1 Mycoplasmatales bacterium
AGATAGTTTTACTCTTAGAAATCTCAGGAAAATATTCAATTTCAAAGTTATGTAATTATTTATTCACTTTACTAATAAAAATTTTAAAATTTAAATAATATATTTGCATGCTTTATGATCTTAATAATTAAAAAATCGTCAGAGCTAATTAATTTTTACATAAAATTATTTTGCAACAATCTATAAAATGAGTTTATAAATTTTATTCTTTGAGATTGTAATTGTTTAAAAGAAAAAGCCAGTTATTACACTGACTTTATCATATGGTGGTCCCAACAGGACTTGAACCTGTGACCAACCGGTTATGAGCCGGTTGCTCTAACCAACTGAGCTATAGGACCAAATGATGGAATAATCCCACTTGGTGGCTCCGATGAGAATTGAACTCATGACCTCCCGGGTATGAACCGGGTGCTCTAACCATCTGAGCTACAGAGCCATATTGGTGGAGAGAATGGGTCTCGAACCCACGACCTCCTGCGTGCAAGGCAGGCGCTCTAGCCAACTGAGCTATCCCCCCAATGGTGAAGAAGACAGGATTTGAACCTGCGACAGCTACGTCCCAAACGTAGAGCTCTACCAAGCTGAGCTACTTCTCCTTATTAAATTTATGTGCTTTATAATTTTAACATATGAAAACTTAGTTGAATAAATTATCTTTATCTTTTTTTAATTTTTTAATTTTTGCATTTGTATATTTTAATGCCTCTAAAATGGTTTGTTTGTGGTCAAATTCCATAAGAGCTCTATAGGTTGAATTTAATCTATTAATCTCCTTATTAATTAATTCTTTATTCTTATTAATAATTAGTAATTTCTGCTTTCTTTTTTCAAAAATTGAAGGATTATCATGTAAATAAGCCATTCTCAAAATGTCATCTTTTGAATATTTTCTAATTTCTTTTAACAAAATTCTTGAATCTATATTAATATTATATTGTCCATTTTTTAAATTAAAAGTATTTGAAAAAAGCTTATAACCAGCTAGAGCTGCAAGCGCTCCATTTAAATGTAATCCTCTTTTAATAATAAATTCATCATCTAAATTTTGCTTTGATGAAGCTCTTAAATTTTCAAAATAATTATCATCAAATTCCTTTTCTGTTAATTTAGTTAGTGATACAAAATCACCATTTGCTTGATCAATTAATTCAATGCCTTTAAATGATTCATTAAGAATTTTACCTTCTAAAAAAGGAGATCAGCCAACAAAAACTACAGAATCAGAATTAGTTTTAAAATTCTTATTATTAGTCAGTTCTCTTAATTTTTTTGATATATCTTTACGAATAAATTCATAGACACTATCTGTCGATATTTGTTTAAAATTAATAATTGTTGTTTTAGTCTTAAATTTCTTGCCTTTAAATATTCCAATTGAATATGCGAATGGAAAATTATTATCTATTTGCAGTTCTTTTGAAAATGGATATGAAATGGCTTCAAAATCAATAAATACTTTCATTTTAGTCATAACCATATTATAACTATATAATATTAGATATGGGAAATAGACGAAGAAATAAAAAGAGATACCCAAGGAGATACTGTCCTTTAGAAACATTTGTTGGGGGAAAACTCAATAAAAAAGGACAAGGAACAATTGAATATAACGGTAAAATTTTTAATGTTGACGAACTACTTCCTGGTGAAGAGGCTTTTGTTGTTATTTTCTATGAAGATAAATTTGGAGGAGAAGCAAGAGCACAAAAACTAGTAAAAAAATCTCCTGACCGATCCTTGCCTTTAAATCATCCTAAAATGCAACTAGGCTCATATCAAATTCCACACATGACTGATCAAGCACAAGATAAATGAAAGCAAAGTAGAGTAAATGAAACATTTAATTTTGAGGCCAATTTTATAAAAGTTGGAAAAAGAAAAAATTATAGAAATAAAGTTGTCTTAAAAAATGGTGGATTTAGGCCGCCAGGAAGAGGAAGAAAATTTACTATTATTCCTCAAGAAAATCAATTTGATTTAATGGAAATTAATTTTGATAAATATAAGGATACTCAAGGAGATTTAATAATTAGACGTCTGGATACCGAAATAGTTGGAAAACCAGGGGAAAATAAATTTACGACTCATTCAGTATTAGGAAAAAAATTCTATGTTGGTTTAAACTCTTTTTATCAAGTCAACAATGAAATGTCAGAAATCGCATACAAAGATATAATTGAAGAAATCAAAGAAAATGACATTGTTTATGATCTTTTTGGAGGAGCTGCAACGATTGGAATTCATGTTGCAAATAAAGCTAAAATGGTCTATTCTGTTGAATTAAATAAAGAATCTCATGAAGATGCCAAAAAAAATATAGAGATAAATAATGCTCATAATGTTGAGGCGATATTGGGCGATGCAAATTTATGAGTTATAAATAATCAAAAAAATGCAGATGTGATTATTTTAGATCCTTCAAGAGCAGGACTATCTGAAGAATCAGTTAAAGCAATTAATGATTCTGGGGTGGAAAAAATAATATACCTATCATGTAATATTGATAGTCAAAAAAGAGATATTGATGGCTTTACAAATTATCATATTGATAAAATGCAACCATATGATTTCTTCCCACAAACATATCACATAGAAAATTTAATAATACTTAAAATCAATAATGTAAGGAGCAAAAATGTATAAAACAAAAATTGAAAAATGAGAAACTCAATTAGCAATAAAAAAATTGGAAGATTTTTTTAAAGAAGAATTTTCAAAAAGAATGGCAGTAACACAAGTTAATGGTCCTCTTTTTGTAGAACCTTCAACAGGATTAAATGATAACCTTTCTGGAACAGAAACTCCAGTTTCATTCAATTATAATGATACCAATTTGGAGATTGTTCATTCTTTAGCAAAATGAAAAAGATTTGCTTTATGAGAATTTCAAGTTCCACCAGGAAAAGGGATTTTTGTCCACATGGATGCAATTAGACCAAATGAAAATTATCTAACAAAATATCATTCATTGCATGTTGAACAATATGACTGAGAAAAAACTATATTAAGAAGAAATAGAAATATAGATTTCTTATTTAAAGAAGTGGAAAAAATATATCAATCAATTCTCGAAACAAAAAGAAAAATGATTAATCTTTATCCTGCATTAAGTGATAACATGGCAAAAGAAGTAACTTTTATTTCTTCAGAAGAATTAAGACAACTATATCCTGAGTTAACTCCAGAAGAAAGAGAAAAAGAATTCGCAGAAATCAATAAAGCTATATTCATTTACGGTATTGGTTATAATTTGCTAGATGAAAAACCTCATGGCTTAAGAGCTCCGGATTATGATGACTGAAAAATCAATGGAGATTTGATTGTTTGAGATGAAGTAAACCAAGATGCCTTAGAATTATCATCAATGGGTGTAAGAGTCGATAAAGAGGCCTTAAACACTCAAATGAAAGTTTCAAGTATAGATGTATTCACTGACTTTCATAAAAGTGTTTTAAATGAAGTTGTTCCTTTTTCCATAGGCGGAGGCATAGGGAGAAGCCGTATTAATATGTTTGTTCTTGAAAAGGCTCATATAGGAGAAGTCCAAACAACTTATTGACCAGAAAAATATCGCCAAGAAATGTTAGATCAAGGTATTGAATTACTAAAATAAAAAAACACCAATTAAATGATGGTGTTTTTATTTCGATTTATTTTTGGTTGATTTTTTAAAATTTAATTTTCCAAATGATTTTTGATAAACATATCTAAATGGTTTAGCGACATCGAAAATCATAAAGACGTTCATTAATACAGCTGTAATAATTGCTCCTACTAAAATTGATAATAAGAATAATAGGCCTCATAAGTAATTTGTGACTCCGTCTTTTCCGATTGCTCCGATTAAATATACAATAGGTCCTCCATGCATTGCATTATCTGTTATTAAAAATAATGATGCCATTGCAGCTCCTATACTACCACCAATAACATTAGCGGCAATTGCTTGTTTTGGATATTTAACGGCAAAAGGAATTGCCCCTTCTGTAATACCTACGATAGACATAAATAATGCAGAAACTGAATTACCTTTGTCAGTGGAATCAAATTTTTTGTTTTTAAATAATTTAGCCATAACAACAGCTAATCCCATTCCCATTGGAGGAATTGCAATTGCCGCAGCTGCGGCCCCCATTACTTCGGGATGTCCAGAAGTAATTAAACCACCAGCAAATAAGAAAGCAAGTTTATTGAATGGACCACCCATATCAAACGCTATCATGGCTCCAACAATTAATGCTACTAAGAATAATAAATCTAATTCAAGTAATTTTTCTAATCCATTATTTATACCAAGAGCTATATAGTAAATCGGTACATATAAGAAGAATGAGAAAACTAATCATGAAAAGAATGTAACCAGTATAGGAATAAATAAAATTGGTTCAACAGGCTTTAATGCCTTAGGCATTTTAATACTAATAGTATTTTGTCATGTTTTTACAATGTATCCTACAAAGAATCCTACAAATATTGATCCTAGGAAACCTAATTTTGCATCGTCCATTCCAAATTGCATTTCTTGCCAATTAAAGAATGTGTCCGATCCATTGCCGACAACATAGGCGACAATCATGGCTGGAGCAATTGCGCTTCTTCCAGCAATTGCAGAAGCTATAAAACCAGCTAAAATTGGAATCATTAACTGAAATCCAGCTCCACCGACAGAGCTTAATGCACTTCAAAATGTATGCGGCGGAATTTGAAGACCCTGACCTTTAACAACATTTCCTCCTGCTGCTAATGAAATTGCTACTAAAATACCTGCAACAACAACAAATGGAATCATGTAAGATATACCATTCATAAGTGCTGCCATTGGTTTAGCTCCTCCTGTTGCAGAAATTGTTCTTTTAGCAGTGTCTCTTCGACTCTCTTTTTGAATTTTAGCTTCATTAACTGCTTTGTTAAAAACTTTTTGGGCTGATTTAATTGGTGCTGCCACTGGTACATGAAGTACTTTTTTGCCATTAAATCTTTCTAACCCGTCTGCTGGCCTTGAAGATGCAACAACAACATATTTTGCTTTTTTAATGTCATCTTCTGTTAATTGATTGACTGGACCTGTTGCCCCTTGTCTTTCGACTTTTATTTTTTTATTATTTTCTTTTGCTCATTTTTCCATTGCTTCAGCTGCCATGTTTGTATGAGCTACTCCAGTTGGACAAGTGGAAATACATACAAAATCATATTTGTCAACATTTTCCTCTTGACCCACTTCTTCATTTTTATCTAACATTTTTTTAATTTCTTTAACTGTTCCTCTTTTAAAAATATCAACATTTTCTTTATGCATCAATTTTGAGGCAATTTTAGAAAGCAATTCCATATGATTATCGCCAGCTTCTTGACCTCCGGGAACAAGTAAAGCAACAGCTACAGTTGTTTTTTCACCGTCTAATGAGGGTCAATCTACCCCATCTTTAATTCTTGCTATATAAATAACTGTCTCTTTAATAGCTGAAATTCTAGCATGAGGAATTGCAATTCCGTTTTCAAAACCGGTAGTACCAGTTTCTTCTCTTGCTTTAAAAGCTTCCAATAAAGATTTTGATCTTGTTGAAAATTTATTTTTTAAAGCATCTTTCGATATAGTTTCCAAAACTTCATCTCGGGTTTTGCAAGTTAAATCTAAAACTTTTATTTTCATTCGAATTTATCCTTTCTATTTTTTAAACATCGATCTAATTATTTACTATTTAGGAAAGATTTTTGTTTTTTTAATTCAATTTGAAAATATTTTTAAATATGTTATTATCAATGTATGCTAATAGATAGAATCAGATTTCACAAAGCTAACTTTACAAAAAGTGATAGAAAAATATCAAAATGATTAATTGAAGAAAAAAATAATCAATTACCAACAAATATAATAAAAGCCTCAAAACTTATAGGAGTTTCATCGTCAGCAATAACGAGATTTTGTCAGAAAATTAAATTAGAAGGTTGAAATGAACTTCTGTTTCATATTAAAGAAGAAAATAAAAGTAACAAAACAAGTAATCCAGAAGAAACCTTAAATAACATTATTTATTCACTTTCGAGAACTGAAAGACAAATGAATATGAATACAGTTAGAGTCATTGCCAAAAAAATTAGAGAAGCAAAATATGTTTTTTTATATGGCGAATCTTTCACAGAAGTGCTAGCTACTCAATTTTCTAGAAAATTAAATAAAATAGGAATAACAACAAAAATATTTAATGTTGCTAGCGATATTGCTGTAATAATGCCAAAAGAAGAAGCTGTTCATATCTTAATATCAATGTCAGGGATGAACCCTAATATTAAAAAAGCTGTCAAAAAAATAAAGCATCTTGGACAAGTTAAACAAAATATATATAGTATAGGATCAACTAAATATTCAAATATTATCGATTTTATCGATGAATTTATTGGAGGAACATTTTATCAAGAATCTCCAATGGATCCATATGAATTGCCTTACATTGCCACTTATTCGATTACATATATAATGGACAAAATTTTTGAAGAAATATATAAAGCAGATAGTAAAACATATGAAAAAAGAATCAATGAAATTGCAAAAGAAAAAAAACGTTAATAACTTTCAAAATCAAAATAAATAAACTTTGCTAGATTGTTTATCTTTTATATTTAGTTAATCTTTGTCTCCAAATATTAAATTAAAGCTGTCAGCATTTTCATTAGACGACATTTCTTTTGTTCATTTTTTAAAATTGAATCTTCAATCATTAAAAATTTTTTCAGTGTAATCCTTTGAATATATTCCTATTTTATTTTGAAATTGTAAATTAACATTTTTATATGATTCAATCTTCTCAACATTAAAAAAATCTTCTTTTAAAATCGCTTTTTCAAAACTAACTTTATTAATGTCGGCTGATTTTTTCTTTTCGTTAATCAGTATTTCATTAAATTCTTCAACAAAAATAGTTTGATGATTTTCATAGTATTCATTAGCTAAGTAAGATAAATCAAAAACATCAGAAGGGGGCAAATAGCCATTTTTTCTACTAAATTTCTCTATTTTTAAAATCTTACCTATTAAATCTGATAATGTTGAACTGACATTTATCTTATTTCCAAGTAAATGAGAGGTTTTTATAATTGACTTATCATTTTCTAATAAAATTAAATCATAATTATATTCATATCCATTCAATTTAAATTTAATATATCAAATTTTATTATTGTTGGGATTATGTGAATATT
>JABSQU010000046.1 GCA_013215685.1 Mycoplasmatales bacterium
GTTACATATTTATGAATGAGCGAAATTCAGTACTAAGGGTATCCTACACAAGTCTTAAGACTCTATAACGTAGGGCCCTTTGACAATTTAATTTAATATAATTCGTAATAAATTAATTTTTTAAAAGAAAGGATTAATATGAATAGGAAAGATTTTCCATTATTAAAAGACACTATATTTTTAGACTCAGCTGCAGGATCATTAAAACCGTTGCCAGTTTTAGATGAAATTATGGAATACTATAAAGAATATCCAATTAATACTCATTCAGTAGATTCATTATTGGGTGCAAAAGTAATGAAAAAAATCATTGATGCAAAAAAAACTGTTGCAAATTTGGTAGATGCATCATCAAATGAAGTGATTTTTACTTCTGGAACAACAGATTCAATAAATAGAGCAGCTCTAATGTTTGAAGCCTTTATTAAAAAGGGAGATAAAATTATTTTATCCGCTTATAATCATTCTTCTAATTCTTTACCCTGAATATTATTAGCGCAAAGAACAGGAGCAGAAATTGTTCATTCATATAATTTAATAAATGATATTGATAAAAAAACAAAAATAGTTGCTTATTCACAAGTGAATAATACATTGAACAATTTAAAAAATAAAATTAACCCTGTCGAACTATACGATAAAGTAAAGGAAAATGGAGCAATTTTAATCAATGATGCAGCACAAGCTGTAGTAACTGAAAATGTTTCTCTAAATGAATCAGATGTAATAGCATTTTCAGGAACAAAAACATATGGGCCTACAGGAATAGGAGTTTTAATAATTAAAAAAGAACTTTTATCACTTCTTAAGCCCGTCATTGTTGGCGGCGGTACAGTAATTGATTATGATAAGGAAATTCATTTTAAAGATGGTATTTCTAAATTTGAGGCTGGATCACTTAATGTAGCGGGAATAATTGGTATGGCCGCAGGGATTAGGTATATGAAAAAATATGATAATTTTGAAAAAAAGAAAATCTGAGCTGAATATGCTCATGATCAACTATCAAAATTAAAAAAAGTAGAAATAATATCCCAAAAAGGAGATTATAATGTTCATTTTAGAATAAAAAATTATGAACCACAAGATGTAGTTTCGTTTTTAGGGCATAGAAATATTATTTTAAGAGCAGGAAAACATTGTGCTACTTATCTTTTTAATAATATGAAAATAATTTCCTCAATCAGAATTTCATTTGGACTGTATACAAATAAAGAAGATATAGATAAATTAGTGAAACTAATAGAAAATACGGAGGTATTCATTGATGCAGTATAATAATCCTCACATAAGAAGAAAAATTATTATGAAGCATTATTCAAAACCCGATTTAAAAGAAAAACTAATAAAAGAAGACTTTTCTCATTATTCTTCTCAATGTGTTGATGAGCTTCATATCAAATGAAGATTTGATAATGGTATTATTAAAGAAGTAAATTGAGATGGAAAAGGGTGTGCTGTTTTTCAATCATCAACTGATATTTTTTTATCTAAAATAATAAATAAAAATAGAAAAGAAATTTTGGAAATTGCTCAAAATTATGAAAATATGATAAATCAAAATGGTCAAAAATGGTTAGAATCTTTATTAGGTGAATTAGTTATATTTGAAAATGTAAAAAAGCAATTAAATAGGCTTAATTGTGCTAACATGATATCTCAAGCAATAATAAAAGAATTAAAATAAAGATTATCAATCAATTTTATCAAGTTTTTTGAAGGTAATTTTTTTTCTATATTTAAATGATAGTGGCGATGGATGAGCATCTTCAATTACGAAATTTTTTAGAGATTTTGAATATTTTTTAGCTTCATTACCTCATAAAACTCATGTTAATTCAAAATTATCATCTAATCATTTTATTAATTTATCCATAAATGGCTTCCATTGATTCTTATGGCTATTTGGCTTAAAATGTGTAACTGTTAAAGATGTATTAATCAGTAATACTCCTTGATTTTCTCAATGTTTTAATGTTCTATCTGCACTAACATAACCTTTTATCTCTTTAATTTCTCTAAAAATATTCCTAAGTGAATGAGGAATTTTATTTTCTTTATTTACAGCAAAAGCTCTTCCATTTGCAATTCCAGGCGTAGGATATGGATCTTGCCCTAAAATGATAATTTTAATATCTTGAGGATTAAAATTTGTGAAAAAAAGAATTTTATCCCTTGCAGGATTTGTATCACTTTTATAAATTTTTTCAATAATTTCTTTTGCTTCTTTTATTAATTCACTAGGTCAATTCATATTTAAATTATATCTTTATTAGTAAAATAAAAAATCACCATTTGGTGATTTTTTATTGTTTCTTTTAATATTTTAATTGTTTTTTTGTAAGCATATTTCTAACGAAATACTATTTTTTGTTTGTTTTTTTTGTTTTCTTGTTTTTTAAATTGTTTCCTTTTAAAGTATCGTTTTCTTTTTTAGCCATTTCTTTAATAGACTCTCTACTTAATTCTTGAGTTGAAGCTTGAGTTGCTTCTGATTTTCTATATTTTGCAACTACTGAATCAAGATCTCCTGAAAATTTAAATAATATTTCAGGAATTTCATTGAATTTTCCAGTAAGAATTTCTTTAAAAGATTTAATTGTATCTTTTAGCGGAACATATTCTCCTGGAGATCCTGAAAATCTTTCAGCAATAATAAATGGTTGAGTCAAGAAGTATCTTATTCTTCTAGCAGTTAAATAATCTCTTCTATCTGGTTTTGAAAGACCATTAAATCCAACTATAGCAATAATATCTTGTAATTCTTTATATTTTTCTAAGATTTTAATAGTTTTTCTAGCAACTGTTAAATGTTCTTCAGAAACATATTTGGAACTAAGTAATTTTGAAGAAGATGCAAGTGGATCAATTGCAGGATAAATACCTTCTGCTGCTAATTTTCTTTGTAGAATAATTGTTGTGTCCAAGTGTGAAAATGTATTAATAGCACTTGGGTCAGTATAATCATCAGCTGGAATATAAATAGCTTGTATTGCAGTTATTGAACCATTGCTATTACTATTAATTCTTTCTTGAAATAAAGACATTTCTCTTTGAAGTGTTGGCTGATACCCAACGGCTGATGGTGTTCTTTCTAATAAAGATGATAATTCATTACCCGCTTGAACATAACGGAAGATATTATCAGCAAAAAGAAGAACATCTTTCTTTTCATTATCTCTAAAATCGTTAGCAATAGCTGTAGCTGTCATACCTATTCTAAATCTTGCTCCTGGAACTTCGTTCATTTGAGCAAAAACAAAGGCAGTATCTTTTGCAAATCCAAGTTCATGTGCTTCTTCAATTAATTCATGACCTTCTCTAATACGTTCACCAATTCCGGCAAAAACTGTTCTTCCATTATGGTGTTTAATAAATGTATTTATTAATTCTTGAACAATAATTGTTTTACCAACTCCAGCACCTCCAAGAAGACCAACTGATCCCCCTTTTGGAAGTGGGAATAGAAGATCAAGTATTTTAATACCTGTTTCAACAATTTCAGAAACTGGTTTTATATCATAAGAATCTACAAGAGTTTTATCTGGATCAACATCTACAGGTGCTATTAATTTATCAATTGGAATATTGTTATTTCTAACATGGAATATTTCGTCATAAGGTTCTCCCACAACATTCATAACTCTTCCTAAAATTGATTTACCAGAAGGAATTAAATATCCCTTTCTATAAATTTTTACTTTTGAGTTAACTTTTAATCCTAGTGGATCTGTAATTGCAAATGCTTTAAATGAAAGCTTATTAATATTAGCAACTTCAAAAACAACTAGTTTTTTTACTGTTTGCCCTTCAATAATTTGCGAAACTTCTGATGTAACCATACTTCCAATATTTGGCAGGTTATCAATACTATCAACAAACACTTCTATTACTTGTGAATTCATTGAAGAAATCGTTGATTCACAGATTAAGTCATCTCTTAATCCAATAATTCTTGAAGCAGATGTTTTAGAGTTATTACTATCTTTTTTAACTGATGAATTCTTTTTCTTTTTTAAAGTTGTTTTCATATTTTCTCCTTTTTTCTATAATTGGTAGTCATATACAATACCAATATCATATTTTTTACGTCTATGAGATAATAGAATTCTGCTATCAACTCTTATATCTTTAAATTTCTCAATGAATGCTTTATTTCTTCTTATACCTGGAACATTTTGAGTTAAATTATATTTTATTAAAGGTAACACAATATGAACTAGATATTTATTAATAAGTTCTTGATTTAATTCCAATTTCATTTTGTTTGCTTCTAAATGTGTATAGGAAAATACTTCAGATATTTTTTTACCAAGAACATCATATCTCATGAAGCTAAGTAAAACGCTTTTAATATGTTCAAATACTTCTAAATCATCTGAATAAAAGTCAAAGTATCCTGCAACAGCTATTGAAGAAATAAGTGCTGAGACACCATAGTCAAGAATTTGAAATTCATCTTGCTTAACTAATTCATATAAAATTTTTCCATGTTGCAATGATTTAACATTTGCAGCTGAATTTAATTCCAATCCAAATGAAGTCATTTTTAATTGCTCATTATAATCAACATATGAAGTTTTTAATCCTGAACTGGAAATTGCCATAGCTGATGTTTGGGCCGTTGATCCAACACGAGAAACACTTAATGGAATGTCAATCGCAGGTATAACACCTTTATTAAATAATGATCTGGATGTATAGATTTGACCATCTGTTATTGAAATTACATTTGTAGGAATATATCCAGAAATGTCACCATCTTGTGTTTCAACAATTGGAATAGCTGTAATTGAACCATTTCCTAGAATATGATTAAATTTACCAGCATTTTCTAATAGTTTTGAATGCATAAAGAATACATCTCCTGGAAAGGCTTCACGTCCTGGAGAAGCTCCAACTAGTAATGATAATTCTCTGTGAGCATCAGCATGAATACTTAAATCATCTAGAACAATTAAAACATCTTTTGATTGTTGAGATAAATATCTTGCAAATGCCATTCCTGCATAAGGAGCAATAACTTTTTTAGATGGATAGTCATCTGCTCCAGAAGCGATTATTATTGTTTTATGTAAAACATTATTTTCTTTTAATGTATCAATAATTTTAATAATTTCACTTTTTTTCTTACCAATTGCTACATAGATATTTAAAACATCTGTATTTCTTTGTGCTAAAAGAATATTAAGTGCAATTGAAGTTTTTCCTGTTTTACCATCTCCGACGATTAATTCACGTTGTCCTCTTCCGATTGGAATCATTGTATCTAATGAAAATGTTCCGGTATGAATTGGTTTAGAAACTCTTTCTCTTGAATAAATACTTTTTGGTTCTTCAAAAAGATACATTTTTTTACTTTTACGATGCTCTAGCAATTCTGTAGAAGCAATTTTATTTGATGGCATTAAATCTTTTATTAAACTACCATCTCCGTCAAACATTTTTCCAAATGGTTGAGCCAATATATGTGTGTGAAATGTTTCTCCTGAAGGGTAAACAGTTTCACCAATTATAGCTTCACCCGCTAACATTGCAATTGAAGCCGTATTTTTTTCAATACTTACTACATATCCAATATTACCGTCTTCAAATTCAACAGTTTCATATATCTGAAAATCATAATCACCTTGAACACATGCAATAGTATCATAAGTCTTGTAGATAATCAGATTAGTTTTAATTTTGTTTGTCATAATTGACCTCTTTCTTTTTTTAATTTTTATACCAATAATTTATATTTAATTTGATCAACTATAAAATGAATATAGCTGGTGCAACAACTCCAGAAGTTATTAATATACCAATAAGCAGTACAATTGCACTAAGAACTAATAATCCACCAAGTGACACACGTATTCATTTATTTTTTCTAATTACTGCATTTTGATTATTTTTAAATAATTCATCGACACGCATTTTATTATATGAATACTCATTTTTTCTCTTAACTGTATAAATTCCTAAACTAGACATTATCATGAACAATAATCCAAATCCCATAAATATTGCTCCAGATATTTCTTTTGAATGACTAAGCACTTCTCCAAAATATCCTGGAGTTAGGGGTTTAGACAAGTTATAATCCATATTTTGTATGTCAAGATTTCAAATATCTTTAACTAATTTTTCAGGGTTATTTGAATATAAATCAATGTAATCTTTAATATTATATTTTTCAAGAGAGACAGCAAATTTTTCTATTGAACTATCTGCATACAATTTACTATTAGTAATTTCTTGAAGCTTTTTATATCTAGCAGAATTTTGACCTTTCTTAGATTCAATTAATTTTATTTCGTCAACAATTGTTTTAGTGTTAACAGCCGTTACTAATGAATCCATTTTACTTACATTGAAATTTCTTCCGAAAAAGCTAATATTTCTTCTATCATAAATAAATGCTCTTTGGAATTCAACAATCTTATCTTTTATCATGCTCATCATTTTACTTTCATTAAATTCACTTGGTTTTGTTGCTGAATATTCTATTCAATCATTAGTATTAATTCCATACATTTTAAATATATATCTTAA
>JABSQU010000047.1 GCA_013215685.1 Mycoplasmatales bacterium
CTACCACGAAAGAATAGTCAGCTTTAACACGATAAATAGTTGAAGATCAAGCCAAAAACCAAGGGAGTCCACAGGATGAGCCCGGAAGACGGCTCCAGGAGATATTGCACCTATGCCCTATCTGACGATGACCCTCATTTCTGACGTCAAGACTAACTCAGCCCGGGAAACTTGGAGTAAACTGATGAGACTTATTTTATCCAAAAGACTAGGATTTACGCATTTTAACATATGGTAAATTGCCCAGTAAGGCTAAACGGTGAAGATAATGGATGAGAAAGACAATATTCATCTGAATCAATTCAATTGATTAATTCAATTTAATAAATAAATTGCTTATTTCAAATAATACTTATAGTTATGAACAATCAAATGAAATAATATTTTCCATTTTTAAAGAGAAATACAATATTAAAGAATCACACTCTGAAATGAAAGATAAAATGATTGCCTTAAAAGAAAAATTAAAAAGTTTATCTGACAAAGAAATTGATGAAAATCAAAAAGCTATATTTTTAAATGCAAAAAAAGAGTATGAATTAATTAGAGAAAAATCTAAAAAAGAATACAAAGAACATATTGAAGAGCATAGCAAAGAAACAGAAGAAAAAAATGATAAAAGAACTCAAGAAATGAAAGAATTAAATAGTGAATTAAATAATCTTAAAAATAAAGCTCAAAATTTATTTGATAAGAAAATATCTGAAATTTATTCATTGGATAAGCCTATTTCAAATAAAAAGAATTTTCATGGTACAGAAAAATTATTTAAACACTATGTTAAAAAAGAAGTGAAAAAAAGCGAAGCTTTAAATAAAAGTTTAGATTTCGAAATTAAAAGAATTAATGGAGAATTAAAAATATTAGAAAATTTTATTCTTAATAAATCATATTCAAAAAGAAAAATGAGGAAATTATTAATTAATTCTAAAGTTTTTAAAGCTCTTGAAGATTCTGGACTTACAAAATCTCATGCTTATAGATACCCACATGAATTTTCAGGTGGAATGAGGCAAAGAGTTGGTATTGCAAGAGCGATTATTGCTGAACCAAAAATAATTATTGCTGATGAACCAATTGCAGCTCTTGATTTATCAATTCAAGCTCAAATTGTCAATATGCTTAAGGAGCTTCAAGTCAGAGATAATATGTCAATGATTTTTATAGCACATGATTTATCAATGGTTAAATATATATCTGATAGAATATTGATTATTCACTTAGGTAAAATAGTTGAAACTGGATTAACTGATGAAGTTTTTAATAATCCAATTCATCCTTACACTAAAAACTTAATAAAATCAATGCCAGACATAAAAAGAATTTCCAAAGGATTTGATGATAATAATTTTGAACCTGAGTATTTAAAAGAATATTCCCCAATTAATATTCCAAAATATTTTGAAATTAGCAAAACACATAAAGTCCTTGCATCAGAAAAACAAATGAAAGAGTGAAAATAATGAAATTTTCATTTAATAAAGAACAATCTAGAAGTATCATTTACTCCTTGATTATTTCTTTATTACTTTTTATAATTCCAATTATTTCATCTATTTTGGGATATAGAATAATTGATGCATTTATTGCATTATCAATTTCAGAATTAGGAATTGCTGCAATTTGATTATTTATTAGAATGGGACTTTTTTCAACAAGTTCATATGGAAGTCGAAAAGCTTTGAAAATGAGTTTTGAAAAAAAGAATAAAAAATTTGGAACATTTGATGATCAAAAAAAATCAAAATTTAATATTGCTGAATACAACAGCCCTATGGATTTAGAAGAAAATTCTTCAGCAAAATCAAAAGCAGGAATTTATACAATGTTTATTTTAGGTTCAATTGAACTACTTATTTCAATAATTATTGTCTATTCATAATTTATTGAAAAATTTAAAAAAGCAATATACTTGTTTAGAAAAACTATTATAATAATTTAATTAGTTAATTTTCCCATAAAATAGGTTATTTATAAATAACTTTTTATTTTCTTTTGCTGAGATATAATGATATTGTGAAAGGAGGTCGAATGACGAAACTCATTAGTGAGCCATCAACGGATAATAATGATTCCGGCAAGGATGGCAATAAAAGTGAAGATACTCTACCCATTAGAATTTTAAGGACCTCCTTAAAAATGTAAACCATACTAATTTTAATAAACAAGCTTAAAATGCTTGTTTTTTTAGTAAAAAATCAAAATTATAAATATTTTTATCATATATAAGGATATAATTTTAAATATGAGTACTAAAAACAAAAAGTATATTTTATGTATTTTAGCATTAATATCAATATCAATATTTTTTTTAGAAATACAAAGAAATTGAACTCATGTTCCATATTTTAATTTAAAATTAACTCCATCAGAAAGCAAAACTTATACAACAATAAATATAGGAAAATATTTACACAAATGATCTTTTACTGCTTATTTCACAGTATGAAGCAATTTTTTATTATTATTATTTCTTTCTCTTTCAAGTTTTTTTAAAATTAAAATCAAACAAAGTATCAAACTTATTTTAATAACGTATCTTTTAATAGCTTCTGGTATATTTTGAACACTAATCGCTCCATGAATGCCTTGAGGAAGATCAAGTTATTTTGATTTTATAAATACATACGAACATACTTTTAATCTTTTTATTTCTCTTCTTTGATTATATTTTGAAAAATCAAAAGAAAAAATTGATTTTAAATGAAGATTATCTTTGATATTTCCTTTAATATATCTTTGTTTCATAACTTTTATTAATGGATATTCAAAGGGGAGTGTTGCTGTTTATCAATTTTTAAATGTAGTAAATTGATTTGATTTGAATCTCCCATTATATCTTTCAATAATTTTATTTTCAATATCAGTTTTCTTTGCTTCAATTTTGATAGTTGGACTATATTGATTTATCTCAAGGATTGTTCAAAAAATTTTTAATTATTAAAGCAACCCTAAGGTTGCTCATTTTCTTTTTTTTCTTTTTTAATTCTTTTTTTCTCTTCAGCCTCTTTATCAAGTATATCCATTTTTTGTTTTCATGTAATAGGTTCAATTTCTTTTATGAAACCTTTATCAATTTTATCTTCATATCTCTTTAGCCCTATTTTATATTGGAATTTAACTCAGAATGGAGTGATATTTTGTAGTACAACTATTACTATTGCAACTCAAAACATTCAAGGAAATGATCCATAATTATTAGTATTTCTTAAAATTCAGAATGATACCATAAGAGAAATTACTAATATAGCCCCAAGAAGATCCATGATATTTTTTCAAAAATTAACATTTTTTTTAAAAGACTTATCTTGGACATTAACAAAAAAAGCCAATCTTACTGAATATATTATTGGGCCAATTGCTGGTATGAAGTAATATCATTTTTTTAAAGCCATTTTCTCTTTAAATTTATTTATCATAATATTTATATAATAACATATATATATTAATTCTATTAAGATTAAATAATCTTAATATTTCTTTTAAAGAAATATTTTTTGTTTGGAATATTTTGATTTAATATTTCCAAAACAATTTCTGAAGCATCTTTTATAGGGTTATGACCTGCATTTTTAATCAATATAACATCATTACCAATTGATTTTATAAAATTTGTGAAATTTTGACTTTTTACTATTGTATCTCTATCTCCAATTATGTAAATTGATTTCTTCGAATTATTAATATATCCCTTTTTAAGCTCATCTTTCATATATGTTTCATTGAACAAATTATTTATGATAATTTCTTTATAGCCCGAATTATCATTTAAAAATGCTTTTATAAAGTCTGATTGATTCTTGCTAATTACTTTAGCAAAAACTTTTTCAATAATTGCTTTTTTAATTTTTTCCTTTTTAGTATTTCCGAAAATTATTTTTTTACTTTCAATATAATTCATTTGATAAATTAAGTTTGGATTAATTGTTGATAAATAAAAAAATTTTTTTACATTTTTATTGAGTTTTGCAAGTATTGCTCCTGATAATGAATGCCCTAATACATAAACATTAGTTTTTATTTTTTTGATAATTTTTTTTGTAATCAAAATCATTTCATCAATTGTAATATTTTCAATGTTATATTTATTATTTTTATTAATTGGGAAATTAATTGCTATTACATTAAAGTTTTTAATTTTTTCATAAATAGGCAATGCAAATTCAAGCGAAGAATTCATTCCATGTAAAAAAAGCAATGTATTTTTTTTGCTATTATTTTTTTCCTTATATTCTATTTTATGATTATTAATTTTAATAATTTTGAAATCACTTTTCATATTGATATTATATTTAAATAAAAAATAAACTAAACAATTTAATTATTTTTTAATAAAATTAAAAAAATGCAAATTAGTTTAAATTACTAATTTACATTTCTTTTGGTGCTTTTTTAGGCATGGTGCCGACTATGAGATTTGAACTCACGACCCCTTCCTTACCATGGAAGTGCTCTACCCCTGAGCTAAGACGGCCTGGCGGACAATGAGGGGCTCGAACCCTCGCGCCATTGCTGACCTACATCGTTTCCAACGATGCCTCTTCACCAACTTGAGTAATTGTCCATTGGTGCCTAAGACGGGACTTGAACCCGTATGCTATGAAGCAGAAGGTTTTGAATCTTCCGTGTATACCAATTCCACCACTTAGGCATATAAAAATTATATATTAGTAATTAAGCATTAGAACTTTTTTCCTTATTAAAATTATTTTAAATATTTATTTAATTCAAAAATTTGTATTTACATGTTGTTTTTTAAATGATATAATAAAATAATAATATTATAATAAACTGGAAGGAGAAAAATGAAAGTAACATATATGAATGACCCAGTAACATTAGAAGGTAAAACATTATCAGTAGGAGATTTAATTGACTTTGAAGCAACAAATACAGATTTTTCGGAATTTAAATTCAGTGATTTAAAAGGAAAAAAGGTAATTTCAACCTTTTTATCAATAGACACAGGAGTTTGTGATGGACAAACTAAGAAACTAGTTGAACTATCAAAAAAACATCCAGAGGTACAATTTCTGTCAGTTTCTTTGGACTTGCCATCTGCTCAAGGAAGATGATGTGCAGCTACAGGAAACGAAAATATGAAAATTGTTTCAGATTACAAAGAAAGAGAATTTTCTCTTAAATATGGAATGTTAATTAAGGAATTGAAATTAACACATAGATCGCTAATTGTTGTTGATGAAAATAATAAAGTAACTAACTTTTTAGTTGAAGAAGAAGCTACTGATATGCCAAATTTTGAAAAACTTAATGAAATTTTAAGTAATTAAAATAACTAAGATGTTTTTAATTCTCATAAATACATGAGAATTTTTTAAATTAATATTTTAATAAGAGGGGATCGAAATGAATAAAATTAAACAAATATCTGAGAAGAAAATTAACAAATTTAATGTATTTGAATACATACATTTATTAATTTCATTATCAATGATTATTTGGCATTTTGTAATAATGTGGGAGTTAGATAGTCAAAATATTCCCATTATGGCAAGAATAGGTAATTCATCAAATGTTGAATGGACTTTCACTCAATTTACTTGATGAACCAATATACTAATAACAATATGACTTTCAGGAAAATTATTTCTTGTAAAAAGAAATATTAATAACAAATTTCTTACCAAAATTTTTTCAAACAATTCGTATATTTATTTTTTGACATATATTTCAACAGTTGGAACATTATTTGCTTCGGGATCAATATATTTAATTGTAAATCGAATGAAAAATGAAAATTCATTACAAACTATAAAACCAATCATTTCAGAAAGTACTCATATTCAAAATATCATTATCACTATTTTTGTGCATTTTATTAATCCCATTGTTTATATTTATATGTTTATATATTTATATAGGAAAAACCAATTGAACATTAAAGTTGATGGAAAATATTGAATTTTAAAAAGAATTTCTATTGGAATGATTTATCCAACAATATATTGTGTTTTTTATGTTTCTTTTTCATTAACTAATTATGATCCTTATCCAATTTCTAATCTAAAAGAATTAGAGGGACTTTGAATAGCTCCTATAATTCCAGTAACTTTTTCAGTATTTCTATTTTTATTTTCATATCCAATTTATCGTAAAAATAATCTTAATAAAAATAAAACCAATTAATAAATCATGTAGTTCTGTGTATTTAGAACCAATATCAAGGTTATTTATTAATAACAATAATTTTTAGCACTTTATTATGTCGAGTGCTAATTTTAGTTATAATAATTACGAAAGGACGGTAAAATGAAAATACCATTAAAAGAATTTTTTAAAAATCCTTCTAAACGAAATTTTATTATTTCACCAAATAAAAAAATGATTGGATATTTAGATAATT
>JABSQU010000048.1 GCA_013215685.1 Mycoplasmatales bacterium
TTAGTTGATATCTGAGCTGGCATTATGCCCAAGTATGGCTGGTATTGGTTTTTACCAATATTGGTCGTACTTGTTTTTAAGGATTTGTATATTTGTTAGGTTTATAACAAAAACATAAAAAAAATTAATTATAAATAATTAATTCTTAGATTTTGTTTAATTGTTTTCTATATTTTTTTTATGGCAAAAAACGATATTAATTTGTAAAATAAATTTGAAAATTGAATAGTTAATAAGTAAATGTTAAATATATTTAAAATACTAATTTTTATATGTCATTATGACAAAAGTATCATTTCCTGTGTGTGATCCAATAACTATAGGAAGTAAATGAGATTCTAATTTTTTGCCTATAACTTCTTCAACTCTTTTGATTAATTCCGGATTAGGTTTTTTGGAAGCATAATAAATAATGAATTCACTTCCATCAATTGACTCTTCTTTAATGTATCTTGCTATTTTTGAAACTGTTTTTTCAAAAATTCTTCCCTTTCCATATTTTTCTAATTTTCCATTCTCGAATTTGATTATTGGAACGATTTTGAATAATTTTGCCATTGTAGCAACAGATTTATTAACTCTTCCACTTTTAACTAATCAAGTTATATTATTTGGCAGTATAAAAGCAATTTGTGCATTTGTTAATTCCTTTAATTTATTAAGCATTTTTTCAATTGAATGGCCTTCTTCATTCATTTTTTCAATTTTTTCAAGATCATGAATAATAGAGGAACCAACTCCTTTTGAATCAATTACATGAATATTAGAAAATTCTCTTGAAGCAATTTTTAAGTTATTATTCTGAGATGAAAGTCCTGATGAAATACAATAAACAATGACATGATCATACATTTTTGATGTTTTTTCAAAAAGGGTTTTTGTTTCTCAAGATGAAGATGCAGATGTTTTTAATTGAGAATTTATATTTATCTTCTCATAAAAATCAGGAAGGTTAAGGTCAATTCCATCCTTATATTCTTTACCATCAATAGTAAAAAATAATGGTAAAAAATGTCATCCTCTTTTTTCAATTTCGTCTTTCATCATCCCAACACAAGAATCAACTATTATTCCTAATTTCATATATTCCTTCCTTAAAAATAACTTAATATATTTATTATTAAAATTCATATATAATGAGTATTATAAAAATATTATACTTTAAAAAATAAAAGAAAAAAAGTAATTGATTTTTAAAAATTAATTTTGGATTTTACTTATAAAAGATTCAGTAATTAAGAATTCAATTATTAATTAGGTATTTTCTATGTAATTTCAATATTTTTACTATTAGAAAATTCTGTTTCTATTTCTTCTAAAGAATTTTTATATAAAAACATTTCAGAGGGAATTTCATCCATTTTTCCTGATAAAATAATTTCAAATTCATCAATTGTTTTATTTAAATCTATTTTTATTCCTTCTTTACCTGTAAATTTTTCAACAACATGGAAATTTTGAGTCAAGTAATAATTAACTTTTTCACCTCTTCTAAATTCGATTTTTTCTTCATTAGAAAGAACATTGAAACCAATAACGTCTACCATTCTCTTTAATTCATAATATCTCGCTATTGATTTTCTTGTTTCCCTAGCAACATGATAATGTTTTTCAGTAACATATTCTCTACTCAAATAAATCGAGGAAGAGGCTATTGGGTCAATGGCCGGATAAAGAGATGATGCAGCTCTTTTAATTGATAAAAACAATTTCGTACCAAGATGTTGGAAAACCGAAACAATAGAAGGGTCCGTTTCGTCTCCGGCAGGAATAAATATAGATTGAATACTTGATATACTTCCATTTTCATTTCCTGCTATCCTCTCTTGAACATCAGCAATATCTTTATTAAGAGTAGGTTGGTACCCACCAAGAGATGATTTATTTTTTAATAAAGATGATATTTCATTTGCAGCTTGAATATAACGATAAGTATTATCCATAAAAAGAATTACATTATTCTTTAACTCATCTCTTATATATTCAGAAGTTGCAAGAGCAACATGTGGAATTAAAAATCTAGCTCCTGGCAATTCATTCATTTGAGCCATAAAAATTACCATACTGTCAATAAGGTCTTTATCAGTCAATTCTTCAATTAATTCAATTCCCTCTCTAGTTCTCTCTCCAATACCTACGAAAATAGATTTTGTTGGTTTAGCATTTTCTTGGTTTTTTAAAATTGATCTACTAGTATTGTTAATTAATTCCTGAATTAAAACAGATTTACCAACACCCGCGGAACCAAATACACCTGTATTACTTCCTTGATAAATTGGAAAAAGAAAATCAATGATTCTTATTCCTGTTTTCAAAAATTTATTCATTTTTTTGTAATCATTATATGAAGATACATCGTCAAAGACAATTTTTTTATTTTTTGATTCAATTTCTTCTTTTCCATCAATAGGTCCATATAAAGTATTAAAAACTCTTCCAAAGATTTTTTGAGTTTTTGGAATCGAAATAATCTCACCATCTCCTTTAACTGAATCGCCTATTTTTATTTCATAATCCAATTTCAATGCAATAGCAGACATTTTTTTATCACCCAAATTATCAGCTAATAAGTATATATTTTCAAGGTTTTTCTTTTTTGAGATTATTAAAGAGTTTTTTTGAGGAGGCGTTGTAGTAAATTTCACAAAAACAATCTGTCTATTTATAAAATAAATTTTTCCATTTTTATTCTTTTTCATCGTTATCCTCCTTTGGATTTTCTTGGTCATTAATTGAAGAGTTTGTTTCATCTAATTGATCTTTGTTTGCTTGATCTTTATTTGCTTGATCTTTATTTGCTTGATCTTTGTTTGCTTGATCTTTGTTTGCTTGATCATTGTTTGAAAGGTTCTTTTCATTTTCTTGATTATCAATTGAGGAATTTTTCTGCTCTTTTTTTCTATTTTTTCTTGATTTTGATTTGCCCTTTTTTCTATTAGATTTTTCATTTTCTTCGTTAGATTTATTTGTTTTAGGTATGACTACATCCAAAAAATTAAATCCATTATATTCAACTAAAATCTTCTCTAATAAAATTGGGTTATCATGATGAATAGTTCTTAAATATTGAGATATTGTTGGTTTTAGTTCTATTATTAAAAATTTCTTAAATCCATCTCAATCATGCTCTGAGTCAACCTTTATTCCATTAAGAGCTTTCTTGAATGATTCATCGTTTAATAATTTGTCTAAAATTATTTTTACCAATCCACGTAATTGTTTTTTATTATAAAGAAATTTGAATTGTTCGTCTTTAATTAGAGAACTTAATATTCACATTATTTTTGAATCATAAAATCCGTCTTGTTGATCAAGAACAGATGATAAAATAAATCCTTTATAAGAACTTGATTGTTGGCTATTATCACTTAATTCACCAAATGAAAAATTCTCATCTAAAGACTCATAATTAGATATTATAAATGGTAAATCAACTTGAGCATCTTTTAAAATTTTTTCTTGCGCAGCCCTACCAACCCTTGAAACGGAAGCTCCGTAGTCAACTGGTGGATAGATATTTAAGTTAAACTTTTTCATATCAGTAACTACTTGTCCATCTGTAATTGAAATGATATTTGTAGGCAGATATGAGTAGATATCTCCTTCAAGTGTTTCACAAATTGAAATTGACGATATTGATGTATCATCTACAAAGTTTCCTGATCTTTCCAATAATCTCGAATGAGCAAAAAATATGTCACCAGGGAATGATTCTCTACCTGGAGTTATATTCATTTGGATAGAAATTGATCTATATGCATCAGCATGTTTTGTCAAATCATCATAAATAATAAATACATCTTTCTTTTCATTAACTCTAAAATATTCGGCTATTGTTGTAGCTAAATATGGAGAATAGTATTGAGCTACTTCAGTGTTATAAATAAATGATGAAACAATAATTGATTTTTCTGCAATACCTTGTTCGTTTAAAAATTCAGCAACATCATAAACTGAAGATTTAGTTTTACCAATTGCATTATAGATAAATATAGCATTTTCATCATCTTTATTGGCTCTCATGTAACTTAGAGCAATTGATGTTTTACCAGTTTTTTTATCGCCAACTAAAAGTGATCTTTGCCCCTTTCCAAAAGGTATTAAAATATCTAAACCAAAAAGACCAGAAGGAAATGGTTTATCAACATTTTTTCTCTCTAACATAACAACATCATTTTTATCTACATTAATTGTTTGATCTCCTTTTTTCAAATCTTTTTTATCTTTTTTAGGATTAATATTTGAAATGAAATCTCCCTTGTAATCAATTATAGATCCAAGAAAATCTTTTGATGGAGAAATTGAAAACTTTTTATTAGTTTTCTTCGCTGTATCTCCTTCAATTAATGATTTGCTTGAATTATTATACAAGATTCCTACTACAGCAGATTTATTGTCAGCTTGCATAACTATTCCCTTGGAACCATTTGAAAAATCAATAATTTCATCTTGAATGAATTTTATCTCAGATGCATTTTTATCTTGTATTAAAATAATATCTTTTTTTATCCTTGAAACTTTTATCATTTTCTCCCCTTCTTAATTAATGTTTTAAAATTCAGTATTGTGTTTTGATTTAAATATTTATCAATTCTTATATTGTTTTCTTTATTTTTTATACCTAAATATTCTTCTCTTTTTAATATTTTTGATTTGTTTATTTTTTTATTTTCCAACATTTTATCCACTTCATCCGATTTAATCAAATTTCCGTCAACTGAAATGATCCAATTTCCACTTTGAGATTTATAAATAAAACAGGAGTTCAGGAAATAAATTTCTCTTGTTGAATTATCTTCGATTAATATCATTGAATTATCAAAATTTCCTACTTTCAAATTTTCAATAGAATAAAAAGTTTTATTCAAAGATGTAAAATGAAATTTTTTAATTGAATTTATAGGATTATTGAAAAATGTTTCTCCTGTTCCATGTATTATTATTAAATTCATGCATCACCTTCATCCGCTCCTGTAATGGCCTTTTCTTCATTTTCAGCAGCTAATTTTAAGTTTTTTAAAATTCTTTTATTCTTTTTCAATTGTTTGTTTTGATTTTCTATTTTTTCATCTAATCTAATTAATTCTTTAAGGTATATATCTTTCATAGACATAAGAAAGAATATTTTTATTCTAAAAATTAACATTCTTATAAAAATATCAAATTCATCAAGAATTGCATTGTTAGTACTAATTTCCTTAGTGTCAATTTCCAATTCTGGATCAATAGTATTAGATTGGTTACCAACTTCATTTAATATTTCAAATATATTTAGTAATTCAGAATCAGAAACTGAAAAAAGTGAATTCCCAATATAAATGTTGCCAATAAGTAAATTGGAATTATTCATAGCCTCATTGCAAATTATTAAAGATAACTCATAAATATTTTTAATGAAATATTCATAAAATTCAAGAGCAGCGTCTTCTTCTGAAACACTCTCAATGATTAAAAATTTATATTTAACTTTTATAAGTTTACATAAATCAACAATTTCTTTAAAGATATCTTCATTATTTTCCGAAGGTATTGTAAAGATATTAACT
>JABSQU010000049.1 GCA_013215685.1 Mycoplasmatales bacterium
TGTTTGAATTCAATAAATTAATAAAATTAAATAAATCATAAAAAATTACTTAAAAAATATAATTAATCACATTAAAATAGAGATTCTAAATCAGAATTCCTATTTCAAATATAAAAAATAGGAGATTATTATGAGTAAAAAAATCAAAAAATTATCATTAGGAATTATTGGATTAACTTCAATCATAGCTCCAACAATATTAATTTCTTGTGGAAACGAAGGAAGCAGTAATGGCAAAAATGATAATTCCACAAACAACAACAACAATAAAGATCATGATGAAAATGAAAATCAAAATGGAAATAACAACGATAACAATGATAAAAATCATGATGAAAACGAAAATCAAAATGGAAATAACAACGATAACAATGATAAAAAAACAAATGTAGAAGATTTATCAAAAGATAAAGAGGATCTTATAAAAAAAATAAACATGCCATCATATGATTCAAATAAAAGAGATGATTTTTATGATGAATTATCAGATGAATCTACTAATTTAAGATTAAAGATAAACAACGCTACATCTAAAGCAGATCTTGAGAAAATTGATTTTGGATATTTTAATACTATAAGATCTAAATATATGAACTCATTATCAAAAAACTTCAAATCGGATTTAATAGAGAAAATCAATACTCCTATAGATAACAATACTAAAACAGCAGATATTTATCACAAAATAATTAATGAGAGAAAAAAATTAATGGGAAAAATTGAAGCTAGTAGTAATGCAGAAGATCTTAAAAACATTGATTTAACTGTCTTTAATAATTTAATGGCAGAATACAATAAATTAGTTTCATTTATTGATAAAAAAGAAATTTTCAAAAGAAAAATCACATTTCCTGTTTATGAAACTACCAAAAATTTAGCTGCCTATAATGCTTATAAAGCAGAGCATGAAAGGATATTATCTGTCATTAATAATTCAAATTCTTCTGAGGAACTTGATGAAATTGATTTCAGTAGTTATAATGATCTAAAAGAGAAATATCTTATTTCAAAAAGCAAATAAGAATATATTCCAACCGTTCCCGTAAAATCTGGTGGTATTTATTTTACAGAAGAAATGACTCATTCAGATGAAAGTTGATTTAAGGGAAAATGAAGTTCACCTGAAAAAGAAAAAATTTTTATGAATGGAAGCATTTTGCTTGCAAACTTTTTTGTAAAAGAGGTAAACATTACCGCCCTACATATAGGTAAAAACATAACAGATTTAGGTCACACTGATTATGCAGGTGATAATTCTTTTCTTAATGCTGATAGTAATGAATAATATAAGATATTTATCGTTTCGTAAAAACGATAAAATAACACATATTGTAGATAATTTCTTTAATAATTGTAAAATTTCACGTTAATCCGCCTAATGGTCAATGAGAATCAAAATATATTCATCAAATATTTTTCCTTCAATCATATTAAATAGCTGGTATTTATACAGATGAGCATTTCCAAAATATATCAAACTTTATAACACTAGTGGAGAATTGCAAACAATGAAATAAAATTATTAAATCAATCATTGTGATTGATTTTTTATGAATTCTAATCCTTAAAACACATAATGATTAAATATTTTAATTAATATAAAAATCACTTGTCAAAATTTCAAACAATTAATAAACACAATGCAAATTAAAATAGTATAATTACAATATGAAAATTAGACATAAAAAAAATAATGATAAAATAAAAAATGAAGACCCAAAAATTGTAAAAGGTAGAAGTAAAATAATTAAATATTTAAAATTTGGAATTCTTTTCTTAATTATATTAGGAATTAGTCTTTCGATTATGTCATTCTATAACATATTTTAAAACTATGATATTAGAGGTAATAGATAATTTAACTAAATAGAGAATCAAGGATGGTGGAAGCTTGATTGGTTAAACCTATGAGTTGCTAATTAGTTTATTCGAATAACTCGCGATAAGAGCAAAGAGAGTCCTTATAGAGGTGGTACGTTGGTCCTCTATATGGGCTTTTTATATAAATAAGGAGAAATAATGAAAAAAAAATTTAATCACAAAAAAGTAGAAACAGGCAAAAATCAAAAATGAATAGATAAAGAATTTTTTTCAAAAAACGATAATAAAAAGGATCCTTTTTCAATTATTTTGCCGCCTCCTAATGTAACTGGGAAATTACATTTAGGACATGCATGAGATGGCTTTATTCAAGATACTTTAATTAGATTTTACAAATTAAAAGGAAAAGATGTTTTATGAATACCAGGAATGGATCATGCCGGCATTGCAACTCAGGCTAAAGTTGAAGAAAGATTAAGAAAAATTGGAGTATCTCGCTATGATTTGGGAAGAGAAAAATTTTTAGAGAAAGTTTGAGAATGGAAAGAAGACTATGCTTCTTTAATAAGGAAACAATGAGGAAAACTAGGTCTTGCACTTAATTATAAAATGGAAAGATTCACAATGGATAGCGGTCTTTCATCTGCTGTTCAAAAAGTTTTTGTAAAAATGCATCAGGATAAACTAATTTATAGAGGGGAAAAGGCTATTAATTGAGATACTCAACTTCAAACAGTATTATCTAATATTGAAGTTATTAATAAAGAAACAGAGCAAAAAATGTATTACATTAAATATGATGTTAAAAATGGCGACAACATTTTAATAGCAACAGTTAGAACTGAAACTTTATATTCCGATGTTGCAATTGGAATTAATCCTAATGATGAAAAAATGTCAAGTTATATTGGCAAAATTGCCATTCACCCTTTAACAAACAAAGAAATTCCTATAATTGCAGACGAACATATTGAAATAAATAAAGGAACTGGAGCAATGAAAATTTCAGCACATGCTGAAACAGATTACGAAATTCTTATAAAAAATAATTTGCCATTAATTGAATCGATTGATTTAAATGGCAAAATGAATAAAAATGCCTATGAATATGAAGGAATTGATAGATTCAAAGCAAGAGAATTAATTGCCAAAAAATTGGATGAAATGGGAAGAATAGTTAAAATTGAAAAGACTATTTCAGCAGTTGGTTATTCAGAGAGATCTAACACTCCTGTTGAAATTCTTGTTCAACCTCAATGATTCGTTAATATGGAACCACTTTCTAAAAAAATCTTAAAAGATTTAAAACTAGATAGTGGAGTTAAATTTTATCCTAAAAGATTTGAAGATGTTTTAAAAAAATGGATGAATGAAATAAGAGATTGGTGCATTTCCAGGCAATTATGATGAGGGCACAGAATTCCTGCGTGATATAAGGGCAAAGATGTTAAAGTTCAAATTGAATCACCTGGATCAGACTGGAAACAAGATGAAGATGTTTTAGACACTTGATTTTCTTCTGCTCTTGCGCCATTTTCATTTTTAGGATGACCCAACTCTAAAAGTTATTTAAGTAGATATTACCCAACATCTGTCTTAGTAACTGGGTACGATATTATTTTCTTTTGAGTGGCAAGAATGTATTTTCAGTCATTGGAATTTATGGGAGAAAAACCATTTAAACACGCTCTAATCCATGGATTGATAAGAGCTGAGGATGGAAGGAAAATGTCTAAATCTTTAGGTAATGGAATTGACCCTATGGATGTAATTGAAGAACATGGATCAGATTCATTAAGATGATTTTTATTAACAAATTCAACTCCTGGACAAGATATTAGATATTCAACTCAAAAAATTAATGCAGCTTGAAATCTAAACAATAAATTGTGAAATATTTCAAGATATATCATTGATATAATGGAAGGCGGAAATGTTACAACTGATGCAGACAATTGAATCATTAATAAATTAAGTAATTTAGAAAAAAATGTTAGCAATAAAATGAAGACATATGAATTCACAATTATCGGTAAAGAAATTGCTAAATTTATTCAAGATGATTTTTCATCATGATATATAGAATTCACAAAATCATCACCAAATAAAAAAGTTGCAACTTGAGTTCTTAAAAAACTTTTAATTATTATGCACCCATTTATGCCTTTCATAACTGATCATATATACAATTTAATAGATGGTAAAGAATTATTGGATGATGAGTGAAAAGAAATTAAATCAGAGAATAATACAAAATATATTGATGAAGTAATTGAAATAACTAAAGCTCTTAGAGAATTTAGAGTTACCCAAAATTTATCCAATTCAACAGAACTTAAATATTTTTCCAAAAATGAACTTTCAAAAGAAGCTATAAATATGATTAAAACTCTAGCTAATTCATCGATTGAAAAAAATAATGATGCAAAGATTCCTCTTTCAAAAAATGTTATGTATGTTAAATTATCTGATCAAATGAAAATGGAAGAAAAAAAGAGGATTAATAAAAAAATTAAATTCTTAGAATTTGAAATTTCCAGAGCTGAAGGAATGCTTGCAAATTCAAAATTTGTTTTAAAAGCTCCAAAAGCGAAAGTTTTAGAAGAGAAACAAAAATTAAAAAAACTTAAATTGCAACTAAAAGAAATTAAGGAGACTGAATAATGGCGGTAAGAAGTCAAAAAACAAAAAAACAAAAAAAGGTGTGAGAATGAAAAAAAGATTTAAATGCAATAATCGCCCCAGATAGAACAAGAGTGTCAAAAAAAATAAAGCCTAGAACTCTTAAAATTTATACATATATTTATTCAATAATAATCCTTGTTACCACTTTAGTTTCTCTTAGTATGTTAGCTATGTCAAAGGAATATCAAACAGATAACAAAACTTTTCTTTCTTTTATAGGAATTTTTGTTTTTGTTGTTTTATCAATTGATGTTTTTTTAAGATGATATACAGCTGACGTAAGAATTAATCGAGGCAAATGATCATACTTAATTTTCCCTCTTAGTTTAACGGGGGCCTTACTTATAATTTCATTGCTTCCATCTTTATATTTTATTAATTTATGATCAGGAAAAGAAATTGGAATTTTTAATACTTTCAGAAATATGAAATTTTTAAGAATTTTTAGATTAATTCTCCTTGTTAATTTAGTTCCCAGTTTAGGTATTTTTAAAAAAGTTTTACAGAAAGAAAAGTCAACTTTATATGTTGTTTTTTCAATTGTTATTATAGCTATTATTGTTTTTGCTTTGATTATGTACAATATTGAGAGCATAGATTCATCAAGTGCTCAGAAAAAAGCAATTGAGTTATATAACTCAAATCATGAAACAATAATAGCAGTTTCAAGAGAAAATGCTTTTGATTTTAATACAAGTGGATTAACAAAAAATGAATTTAGTGAATTAACTGGATATATTAAAATTCATTCATTTTTAGATTCAATTTATTTTTCAACTGTTGCACTTACAACAATAGGCTTTGGTGATATTTCACCAATAACAACAAGTGGAAAAATAATCGTAATGTTCATGTCGATAATTGGGATTGCTATTTTAGCTACTCCATCAGGTGTTATTGCTGGTGGATTTATTTCAGAAATTAAAGAAGTTAAAAAACATAAAAGAGAAAAAAAATTATAGAATTAATATAATCTAGTTATTTTTTATTTAGATATAATATGAATATGTTAAA
>JABSQU010000005.1:0-16835 GCA_013215685.1 Mycoplasmatales bacterium
AAAGTAACTGTTACTGGTGTTGATAGTGCAGTAATTGAAAACATTAAAAATCAAATTAATTTAACAGCAACACATAATACAACTCAAACTTCAATTGCGGCTGTAAGTGACGCTTCATTAACTAACAACACATTAGGAATTAATTTACCAACTAATTTAAATGGCGTTGATGTTAAATATTCTCACGGAGAAATAAATGCTGACGGAACTTATGATGTTACTTTAAACTTATCTAAAAATAATCTTACAGATTCATTAGTTGTAAAAGTAACTGTTACTGGTGTTGATAGTGCAGTAATTGAAAACATTAAAAATCAAATTAATTTAACAGCAACACATAAAACAACTCAAACTTCAATTGCAGCTGTAACTGATGCTCCTTTTAGAAGTGGCGACCTAGGAATTACTCTACCAACTAATTTAAATGGCGTAGATGTTAAATATTCTCATGGATCAATAACTACAGATGGAAATTATGAAATTATTCTAGTATTATCAAGAAATTCAACCACTTCAAAACCTATAAAAATTCAGGTAGATATTTCAGGAATTGAAGATGCAATTAAAGAGGAAAATAAGGTTATAGCTAGAGAGATATATCAAAATATAGCTGATGCTGCAATGAAAACAAGCATAACAAATCCAGATGATTATTATAATGATGCTGAAATTAAATATTACACTAAATATGATGATTCTTCAAGTGCAAAAATTGATTCAATAATTGGATTTAGTTTAAAAGATATATATAATAATTTAAAACCAGGATGAGAAATTCAAATTGGTAAAGGCTGAAGATTTAAATATAAATTATGAATTAGAGTTGTAAAAAATGGTAATTTATATGATATTGATGGAAAAATTTTCGATCCAAGATATGCAGATGGTACTCAAGATATTGATATCAATTGAATAATTAAAACAAGAGAGAAAAAAATTCTTGATAAAAATGATGTAGACACTATTGCCAATGCAATAAATTCAACTGCAACTTATAATTCAATAAATGGTGCTATATCTGCAGTAAAAAATGCCTCTCTATCTAAAGGTACTCTTGGAATAAATCTTCCTAATGATTTATTGGATACAAAAATTCTTTACTCTCATGATGAAATTGATTCAAACGGAGATTTAAATGTAAAAATTACTGTATCAAAAGGCTTTGGAAATTCCACAACAAAAACAGTAAAAGTTAATGTAACAGGAATAAATTCAAATAGTCCAATATTTAGAGTTAAACCTGATGCCAAAATAGGATCAAGAAAATTAAAAACTTATGACAAACCTAATTCATACTACATTTCCTTATATAATAATACTTCTATTGATGAAAAAATGCTAATGGATTTATTTGAAAGCCCAAAAAATGGTGTAACAATTTCATCTAATTTAGCTTCGAACCCATTAGATTCAAGTAACACATCATCAATTCAAACTATTACATTAACTGCTCAAAATTCAACTAATCAAAAATCTAGTGTAAATATAAATATTAAATTTATGTCAGAATCTGATATTGCAAAAGATCTTTTTGAACAAATTGAAAATGAACTTCACAATACTAAACTAACTTTAGCATATGTATATAATAAAATTTCTGATGATATACCATATTACACTAAGTTCGATAATAGTAGTAAAGATTTAATTAATTCAAGTCTTGGGGTAAATATGGAAAATGTTTATAATAATCTTGCAAACAATTGGGAAATATACTTTGGTAAAAATACATATGGAAGTAACAGTCCCGATTCAATATATGTAAAAATTCAACATAATAATAAATCATTTAATTTAGACGGAACAATTTGAACCGGAAACCAAAATGATTCACCGCGTTTCAATTTTTCTGAAATAATCAGGAAAGTTAAGTACGAAAAATTATTCCTTAACTAAAAAAATAAAAAAATAGATATTTTCTATTTTTTTTAATCGTTTTTTTGCTCATATTTCATTGCAATAAATTCTTTAATTTTTTCTTCTTGAGCTTCAAGTTCTGCTTCATATTCTTTCGCTGAACAATTTAAATAATCTTTATCAACATTTTTAAAATATTTATCAAACAGTAATGGATTTTTATCTAGAAATTCCTCATTTTTTTCATCCAATGATTTATTTATTAAATCTATTGTTTTGTAATCTACTCTATTCATTTTATGAATTTTTTCCATTTCTTCTTTTGTTAATTTAAATTCAAAAATTTCTAAATTATTCTTAAATCTGCGTGTATTTGTAACTTTTGGGAAAATTTGATAACCTTTTTGAATTGCTCATCTCAAAATTACTTGTGGCCCAGTTTTATTATGATTTTTACCAATCGAGTCAATCATGTTTTTTTCTTTATCAGTCATTGCTTGAATCATTATTGTAAAGGATTTTTCTAAAAAATATGGCCTTAATAAAGAATATGCTTGAACTAAAATATTTTTTTCTTTACAATAATTAACATTTTCAATTTGTTGGTTGTGAACTTGAATTTCTAAATGATTTGTAGCAGGTATTACTCCTGTTTCAAGAATTAATTTTTCAATTGTTTCTTTATCAAAATTTGATAAACCTATACTCCTAGTTAATCCCTTTTCTTTTGCTTCAATTAATCATTTGTATATTTTTACATTATCATCTTTTTCTCTAGGTCAATGTAATAATAAAAGGTCAACATAATCAGTTTTTAATCGTTTTAATGATTGTTCTATGGATTTAAAAAATACTTCTTTATTTTTGTAATTATTAATTCAAATTTTAGTAGTGATATGAACACTTTCTCTCTTTACATTTAATTCTTCAAGGGCGTCTCCAAGTGATGCTTCATTGTTATATATTTGAGCAACATCAAAAGCATTTATTCCATTTTTTAAAGATTCTTGAACAACATTTTTGAATTTTGATGGTTTTAACATTCACGTCCCCATCCCCATTATTGGTATTTCATTATTATCATTCAATTTAATTTTTTTCATTTATATCCTTTCCGCCCCTTTTTAAAATTTTACGCTTTTTCAAGTTAAAATAAATTTTATTAAAAAAATAATATATATTTAATTTGTTGAATGCACATATTTATTTTTAAATTTTATGAAAACTTACTTTAACTTATTATTTTTTTTATAGATTTTTAGATAATAATAAGCTTCAGAGCAGGTAATAATTGGTTATATTCATTATTTAGGAAGAACATTAATAGACCTTACTAATTCTTATAAATTATTCTTATTAATTAAAAAAGATATTTAAATTATTATGATGTAAATATTGATGAAAATAGAAATTAAGCCACTCATTTTTATCGGAAGTATTCATATCAAATCTTCTAAAACACATACAAAATTATTGATCAAATTAAATTTTGTATTAAAAGTTTAATTTAACCTATAAAAAAAGTATTCAAAGCAAGATAATTAATAATGAAATTTGAAGCTATTTTATAAAACATTTTTTAAATAACATTAGTAAATAATTTATAATAATATATAAGGAGATAAATATGGAAATAACAATGTATATTGTTTGGATAACTATAGGAATAATTGCAGTAATTATTGAAACACAAACGGCAACTCAATTAGGGTGAGCAGCTGCTTTAGGATCAATAGGAGCTCTTATTACTCATGGCGTTACAGCGGGAGATCCAATTTGAATTGAATTTGCAGTTTTTGGAACAATATGATGTTTCTCATGAATTTTACTCTTTCTTCTTATTAGGCCGCTGAGTAAGAAAATTCATGATAAAGAAGATGGTTATTTAAATTATATCGGTCAATCATATACTGCGATAAAAAGTAATAAGAATAGTTTTGGTGAATTAGAGATAAATGATAAAAAGTTTAGATTTACTTCAAATCAAAAAATAGAAAAGGGCGACAAAGTAAAAGTTATATCAATTAAAGGTGTAACATTTTCAGTTGAAAAGGAGAAATAATGATTATTGGAATAATTTTGGGAATATTAGGTGGAATAATATTAATTATATTGATTTCAGGATTTAAAATTGTGCCACAAACATCAGTTTATATTATTGAAAGATTTGGATCATATAAGAGAACATTAAAAAATGGTATAAATTTCATTGTTCCTTTGATGGATAGGGTTATCCAAAGAGAAACAATTAAGGAAAGAGTATTAGATTTTCCAGCACAAGACGTTATTACTAAAGATAATGTTACGATGAAAATAGATACTGTTGTTTATATGCAAATCACTGATCCTAAGCTATATGCATACGGTGTTGAAAAACCTTTATTTGCAGTAGAAAACTTAACCGCAACAACATTGCGTAATTTAATTGGAGATTTAGAACTTGATCAAACTTTAACATCCAGAGATTCAGTTAATGAAAAATTAAGAGCAATTCTTGATAATGCAACTGACCCATGAGGAATAAAAGTTTTAAGAGTTGAGCTTAAAAATATTCTTCCGCCAGAAGATATTAGAAGAGCAATGGAAAAACAAATGAGAGCTGAACGTGAAAAAAGAGAACAAATATTAGTTGCTGAAGGTACAAGAGCTGCTGATATTCTAAGAGCAGAAGGATTAAAACAAGCATCTATTCTTGAAGCAGAAGGATTAAAACAAGCATCTATTCTTGAAGCAGAAGGAAAAAAAGCTGCTATTGAGTTAATTAATAAATCTAAGCCGACAAAGGCGGCAATTACAATTAGAGGATTAGACGCATTAGTTAAAGTATCTGAAGGAGAATCAACAACAATTTTACTCCCATCTGAACTAACAGAAGTCACTAAATTTTCAGCAGCATTTTCTGCAGTTAACAAAGAAATGAAAAAATAGAATCTTTCTATTTTTTTTATTTAATTTTATTAACATATATTGTGTAATATTTCAATAAAGTATAATTCTATTATGGAAAATAGAAATCTCATCAAAAGATATTTATTATTGAATATATATCTTAATCGATGAAAACCTGGCGAAAAAATTCTATCTGCTCAACAAATTGCAATCAAATTTAATGTTTCTTTATCAACAGTTAAAAAAGAATTAATTGATTTTAAAAAAAACAATATTCTAACGACTCGTTTAAGAAAAGGTTTTTTTGTTAATAAAAACTTGTATAAACAGACTCCGTTTAGTATTGCCAAAAAATATGGATTTATCTGTCATGAAACAAAATTTAAAAATAAAAATATTTTAATTAAAAAATATGGTAATGAAAAAAATAAATCTTTGATTTGATCAGAATCTCAATTAATTTTAAAAAAATTAATTAATTTGGATTATATTGAAGAGGAAACGTTTTTATATAACTTGGCATGAAATGGTATTGTTATAATTAGAATAAAAATAGAATTTGAAATAAAGGAAATTAATAATGTAAAGTAATTATAAGAAAAAAGAGTTCTAATTGATCATCAAAATAAAATAGTAGCAAAACAAAATATTTTTATTCCTTATAAATTATGATTTCATCAAGAAATTTTTACTTTTTAATAAATTTATTTATCTGGTGTATACTAGATGATTTTTTCATTTAATTTTTTTGAGATCAGCAAATATATAATTTATTTGCATAATAAGGGGATTTTTACTTTTATTTATTTTTAAATTTTATGCAAAACTATAGATTTCAAATAATAAGGAGACAAAATTATGAATAAGAATGATGTAGTCATAATAGGTGGAGGCATTATTGGCGGAGCAATATCATATCAACTAGCAAGATATGATTTAAAGATTTTAGTTCTAGAAAGAAATCCATTATTAGCCGATGAAACTTCGAAAGGAAATTCTGGAGCAATTCATGGTGGTTTTGATCCTGACCCGGGAAAATTAGAAGCTAAACTAAACGTCAAAGGTAATAGATTGTGAAGGGAAGAAATTTTTAAGCATTTAGAATTTCCTAGAATTCAAGCTGATTCACTAATATTAGCTTTCAATGATGATGAAATAAATCATGTCAAAATGCTGTATGAAAGAGGAATTACTAATAAAGTTCCTAGGAAATTTTTAAAAATTCTTTCTAAAGAAGAAGTGTTAAAAAAAGAACCCAACATAAACCCTGAGGTAAAAGGAGCGCTTCTATGCACATCAAGTTGAGCAATAGAACCAGTTAAAGCAACACTTGCATTTTTTGGTTGCTCAGAAAAAAATGGAGTAAAAATAAGAAAAAATTCAAATGTTACAAATATAAATAAAATTGATGATGGATTTGAAATAACTATTAATGATGAAGAAAAAGTTTTTGCTAAGAATATCATTAATGCTGCAGGACATTATGCGGATGTTGTTGCAAAAATGGCTGGATTAGGCGATTTTACATTAACAACTAGAAGAGGAGAATACAGAATTCTTTCAAGGTCTGAAAGAGGAATAGTTAATTCAATTTGTTTTATGGTTCCTACTATTCATGGTAAAGGTGTAATTGTAGCTCCTATGCTTGACGGAAGAATAATGGTTGGTCCAACTGCTGAAGAAGGTATTCCAAAAGAAGAGACTCGCTTAGTAACACGAGAAAAATACAAATATATAGGCAAAATTGGTACCAAAATTATTCCTAAATTGAATATTGATAAAACAGAAATAATCCTTGCTGGATCAAGACCGATAGACTTAGAAACAAATGATTTTATTATTAGATATGCAAATGAAAATAACCATTTTATTAATGCTGCAGGAACACAATCCCCCGCTTTAGCTTCTGCCCCTGCTATTGCTCTTGAAATAGAAAAATTACTTTCTAAAAATGGAACAAAACTAAAATTAAAATCAAACTTTGACCCCAATTTCAAAGTTATGTGATAATAAGGGAGGAAAATGCTACTAGACATTTTTTTAGGAGAATTCTTAGGAACAATGTTCTTAATAATTCTTGGCAACGGAGTTGTTGCAAATTGTGTTTTTAAAAAAACTATAGGGGCTAAATCAGGATTCTTAGCAATTACATTTGGATGAGCCATTGCTGTTTTTGTAGGAGTTTTAATAGCTAATGCCTTTAATACAGGCGGACATTTAAATCCAGCAGTAACAGTGATGCAATGAGTAAAAGGTAACTTATCATGAGACAAGGCATTAATTTATTTTGCATCAGAATTTTCAGGAGCATTATTTGGCCAAATCATAATTTCAATATTTTATTTGAATCACATTAATGATTTTGAAAATAAAAATGAAATATTATCAATGCATTCAACAGGACCTACTCACAAAAATTATTTTTCAAATTTATTTTCAGAATTCATTGGAACAGCTGTTTTAGTTTCATGCGCAATGGTACTAGGACTTTCAATGAATAGTAGTGATCCAACAATGAATTCGATTATGAAATTTGCTGGGCCACTTTCAATGGGAATTGTAGTTTTAGGAATTGGTATTTCATTAGGAGGAACTACAGGATATGCAATAAACCCTTGTAGAGATTTAATGCCAAGAATTGTTTATACGATTGCTCCTTATAAAAATAAACCTTTAAATTCAGCAAATTGAGGATATGCTTTTGTTCCTGTTTTAGGTCCTTTATGTGCTGGTGTGATTGTTGGAGCATTCGGAAGACTAATTTAGAAAGGGAAAATATGAGTAAATACATTATGACTTTAGATGAAGGGACAACTTCAGTAAGAACTTTAATTACAAATAAAAAAGGCCAAATAATTAGCATGGCCCAAAACGAATTAAAACAAATCTTTCCAAAATCTGGATGAGTAGAACATGATCCTATTGAAATATGAAATGCACAAAAAACAACAATAGTAACCGCTAAAAAAGAAGGAAATGTTAAATCTTATCAAATTGCAGCTTTGGGAATCACAAATCAGAGAGAAACAATAGTAGTTTGAGATAAGGAAACTGGATTGCCAGTTTATAATGCAATAGTTTGACAGGATCAACGAACATCTGATTTTTGTGAAAAATTAATCAGAGAGAAAAAAGCAGAAATTTTTCATAAAAAAACTGGACTATTTATTAATCCTTATTTTTCAGGCACAAAATTAAAATGAATTTTGGAAAATGTAAATGGTGTTCAAGAAAAAATAAAAAATGAAAAAATATTGGCTGGAACAATTGATACTTGATTAATGTGAAACGCAACAGGAGGGTCAGTTCATGCAACAGATGTTTCTAATGCTTCAAGAACATTACTCTTTAACATTCATACTCAAAAATGAGATGAAGAGCTTTGTGAAATTTTAAATATTCCAATGAAAATATTGCCAACAGTAAAATCATCATCTGAAATATATGGATATGTTAAAAAAGATATATTTTCAAAAAACGCAACAGGAAATGTTCCAATTGCAGGAATTTTAGGTGATCAACAATCTGCCTTATTTGGTCAGCTTGCAACATCAGTAGGAGATGTAAAAAACACTTATGGAACAGGATGTTTTACTTTGGTAAATACAGGAACAAAACCTATTGACTCTAAAAATAAATTATTAACTACTATAGCCTGAAAAATTGGAAACAATAAAACAATTTACGCGCTTGAAGGTTCTGTTTTTATGGGAGGTGCTTCAATCCAATGATTAAGAGATGGATTAAGAATAATTTATAATGCAGCTGAATCTGATTTTTTTACTAAATTAGTTAACGATGATCAAAGAATTTATGTTGTTCCTTCTTTTACTGGTCTTGGAGCTCCTTATTGAGATTCATCTGCAAAAGGAGCAATATTTGGACTAGAAAGAGGAACAAAAAGAGAACATTTAGTTAAAGCAACTCTTGAAGGAATTGCTTATCAATCATATGAATTAATTGAAGCTATGGAAAATGACCTTAAAGAGAAAATAAATAATATTAAAGTAGACGGAGGAGCATCTCAATCAAATTATTTGATGCAATTTCAATCTTCAATTTCTAATTTAAATGTTATTAGACCAAAAAATGTTGAAACAACTGCAATGGGAGCAGCTTATATGGCTGGATTAGCAGTTGGATTTTATGATAATATCGATGAACTTAAAAAAATTTCAAAAATTGATGTAATTTTTAAACCTTCAATGTCAATTTCTGAAAGAAATAAATTAATAAAAGGTTGAAAATATTCAGTTTCAAAAGTAAGAAATTGGACTAAAGAAATTGAATAAAATATTTTAAATTAGCAAGGGAGAAAAAATGAAAAAAATTATAGAAATATTTACTCATGGACTTTCAAAGAAAATATTAATTGCAATTTTCGTTTTAGCTGCAGTTGATATGTTTTCTATGGCAGCTCCTTATTATCTTAAATATGTTATTCCCGATGTTTACACATATTTAAAGATATCACAAGGGGATTTTGATCAACTTAATGCTATTCTAGGTTATGTTGTTTTAGCCACTCAATTACCTTCGGGGTGACTCGCTGATAAAATTAGTGGAAAAAAATTATTAATAATATCAGTTGTTTTATCGGGAATTTTTACAGTTATGTTTGGATTGGCAACTATGGGAATCTTTGGATCACTCCAACTAATAATATTATATTTAGTTTTTATAGGATTTGGAGTTTCAACCACTCTTTTTCTATGATCACCTCTTTGAAAAGTTCTTTCTGAACAATCTGGTTCAAAAGATCAAGGGAAACTTTATGGTTTACAAGGTTCATATAATGGTCTTTTAGGACTTATTTTCATTACATTAATAGGAACAATTGCTACATCAATGTCTAAAAATGGAAATAATCAATTATTTTATGCATTAGTATTTATAATAGCTGCTGCTTTATTTATCTCTGCATGAGGAATTCATAAATTTGTAAAAGATACAAATCAAAAATCTTCATTGCTCATATTAATTAAAAGTAAATTTAATAAAGAAAAGAAAAAAAATAATTCATCACAATTTAAAAATAATTTAAAAACAATTTTTTCATTAAGAGCGATATTGCTGTCTTTCTTTGTTTTAGGAATGTATATGTTTCAATCGATATTTGCTTACTATTTGAAAAGTTATTTATCAATTATTTCAACAGGAACCATTGTTGCTGCCGTAGCTGGATTAAGAACATATGGACTAAGATTTATTATTTCTGGACCATGAGGGAAATGATTAGAAAAAAGAAAAAGTTGAATTTTCACTCTTATTATGGTTCTTATTGTCGGAATTTTAGTGGCAACAGGATTTGTTCTATCTGCTGGATTTGGTAATAACATAACCGCTAAAACATCAAGTGGATATATTCTCACATTACAAATATTATTCCCAATATTATTTATTTTAGTAGGAGTAGCATCATGACTTCTTGTTGCGGGAAGATATATGCAAATAAGTGAAATTCCTAATACAAAAAATACATTAGGTTCAATAATTGCATTAATTTCATTTATTGCTTTTTCATCTGATGCATGATTTTATCAAATGGCTTCTAGTTGAATGAAATCAGCTGGACATGAAATGACTGCTAATGATGTAATTAGACTGGGTTATGGTTCAAAAGGCGGATACGATCAAGCTGGACTACAACTATTATTATTTACTGCATTAGGAATTTCTTTATTTGGAGCGTTATGTGGCTCATTAGCGTTTATAATTAATAATATAGAAAAAAGAAAATTAAATAAATCGTCATATCGTTGAAGAACAGAAGGTGAAAATTAAAATGAAAATAAATGTATTGGCTCATAGGGGATATTCTGAAATTGCTCCTGAGAATACTGATTTAGCTTTTAAAGCTGCTGAAATATTTGAATTCGACGGAATAGAAATAGATATTCATATGACTAAAGATAAAAAATTAGTAGTTATTCATGATGAAGATATTTTAAGAACTTCAAATGGATCTGGAAAAATCAAAAATTTAACATTGGAACAATTAAGAAAATTTAATTTTTCGAGTAAATTTGATAATAATTTTTCATTTCAGAAAATAATGACTTATGAAGAATTGCTTTTAAAATATGGGAATAAATTTAAAGTCATAAATACTGAAATTAAAACTGATGTTATTCACTATGAAGGAATAGAAAAATTGATTTGAGAAATTCATAGTAAAATTAATCCTGAAGCTGAAATAATTTATTCATCGTTTAATTTTGAATCTCTTAAAATAATGAGGAAGATTTCAAATGAAGCAAAACTTGGTTTTCTTTTTGTTGATTACAAAGATTGTTTAGGAAAAGAAAATGAAATTAAAAAAATTTGTGATTATATTCATCCGTGATTTAAGTCAATGCTTAATAAAAAATCATCTGATTTATATAATGAATTAAATCTACCTTTAAATTTATGAACTTTTGATAAAAAATATTCATTAAATAAATGAACAAGAGGTTCAAACAAAGCTTTACAAGAAATATTAAAATTTAAAAATATATATTCAATAATTTCAAATTCTAAATATAAGATTTAAATTAATACTAAAAAATACGAATTTAAATAAATAAAATGCATGTTTTATTTTGCCATTTAAATTACGGATTTTTTTTATTTTTTTATCTTGTAAATACAGATTTAATCATGTGCATTATTTATAAATAACCTATTTTTATGGGATATTTTAGCATTTTAGTAAAAAATATATATAATTTTTATATGAACAAAAATAAAACAAGCAATTATTTCCCCATGGAAATAAGAAAAGTAGAAGATTTAGAAACAATATCAAGCTTATTATCCGATTCAAATTCCTTGTATATTTTTAGAGGTCAAGAATGTAGTGACTGAACACTAGCCTCTTCATGGATAAGAGAAAAAGCTTATGAAAAGGAGCAAAATAGTTTAATAAATCAAACAAAAGCAAATATTTATAGAGAAAATATTTCTGTATTTATAGAGTACTTACATAGACTTAAATCAAGAAATGAATATAAAAATATAGATATATTAGCCAATTTACATCATCTAAAAGGTGTACGTACACCTTTAATTGAATTTACAGATAATTTTTTAAATGCTGTATTTTTTGCTATATCTAACAAAAGAAATGGAAATGGTGATGCTGCATTATTCATTTTAGATACAACTAAAAATAAAATTATTGATAATTTTGGCGATATTGATTTTAATAGCAAAAATAAAATATATTTATCAAGACATGAAGATGATGCTAAGAAAAGATATTTTATCTTAGATAATGATAATTTAGACTTAGGCGATAATGTATTTAAAATTTTGATAAAAAATTCTGCAATTGAAAAAATTCAAACACATTTATATGCAAACAGCAAAAACAATGAATACATTTTCTCGGGTTTACATGGCGAATACATTGAAAATACTCAAACAACTAAAAGTGAATATTTAGTTAATGGATTTATAAAATTAAAGTCATCTGTTGATGAAGATATGCAATTCCAAAATATTCAAGACGCAATTCGAGATTTTACAAACGCAATTGAAATAGATTCTAATTACATAATCGCATATTTAAATAGAGGTATTGCTTATAATTTATTAAAAAATTATAAAGATGCAATTAAAGATTTTTCTACAATTATTGAATTAGACCCAAGAGAAGCAAGAGCGTATAACAATAGAGGAATAATATATGATTCACTAGAAAAATATGAAATGGCAATCAGAGATTACACAGAATCAATTAAATTACAGCCAGACAATGTAGATGCATATATAAATAGAGGTTCTTCATATCAATCGCTAGCAAATTATACCGATGCTATTAGTGATTTTTCAATGGCAATTGAATTAAATCCAACATATGTAAGAGCATATTTAAGTAGAGGTACAATGTTCATTGCTCTTGAGGAATATCAAAATGCAATTGATGATTTTTCTAAAGTAATTGAATTAGACATAAGTGATGTTCTTGCTTACTATAAAAGAGGAAATGTTTACAAAATTTTGAGACAATATGATGCAGCAATTAGAGATTTTTCAAAAGCAATTGAATTAGATCCAAAAAATAAAAAAATGTATATGAGTAGAGGTATTACATATAATTTATTGAACAAATATGATGAAGCAATTATTGATTTTACAAAAGTTCTGGAATTAGATTCTAACTGTGTTGATGCTTATATTAATCGCGGTATTGCATACCATTGATTAATTAAATATGCAGATGCAATTGATAATTACTTTAGAGCAATTGAATTAGACCCAAATAATGGAGAAGCATATTATAATTTGGGAGTTACGTACAATGCAATTGGTAAATATGAAGAGGCAATTGAAAATTATTCAAAAGCAATTCAATTAAATCCAAGAGACCATAGAGCTTACTATAATCGTGGTGTCATATTTAACTCTTTAGAAAGATTTAGAGAAGCAATTAGTGACCTTTCCAAATCAATTGAGTTAAACCAAAATGATCCAAAAGCTTATAAAATTAGAGCTCATTTATATAATTCATTAGGAAAATATTTATTGGCTATAAAAGACTATTCAAAAGTTATTCAACTTAGACCTGGTGACTTTAAAGCTTACTACAATCGTGGAATTATTTATAATGCTTTAGGTAAATACGAAGAGGCAATAAAAGACTTTTCTAAAGTTATTGAATTACAACCTAGAGACCCTAGATCATATAATAACCGTGGAATTATTTATAATTCTCTTGATAAATATAAACTTGCAATTGAAGATTACTCAAAAGTTATTGAACTCGATCCAAGCGATCCAATAGCATATTTCAATAGAGGATTAATTTATAACTCTTTTAAAAAATATGAAGCAGCAATTAGAGATTTTACAATTTCCATTGAACTTGACTCTAGTTATACAGCCGCTTACTACAATCGTGGTATTTCATACTCATTACTAAAAAAAGACCATGAAGCAATAAGTGATTTTTCAAAAGTTATTGAGCTTAATGAAAATCATTTTGAAGCATATGCTGGCAGAGGAAATGTTTATAGACTAAATCATAGACATGAAGAAGCAATCGAGGATTATTCAAAAGTATTATCAGTAACTGAAAATAATTTAGAATTATTTATAAATAGAGGAAACTCATACGAAGCATTAAACAATTTTGAGGCAGCAATTGAGGATTATTCAAAAGCAATTAAATTAGACCCTAACTATGTCGATGCTTATGTTTCAAGAGGTAATATTTATAATTCATTAGGAAAATATGAAGAAGCACTTGAAGATTTAACTAAAGCAATTCAAATAAATCCAAATGATATAGATGCACTTATAAATAGAGGAAACTCATATGAAGCATTAAAAAAATACGATTTAGCACTAAAAGATTATTCAAAAGCAATAGCTCTTGATCCAGATTATGCAATTTCGTACAACAATAGAGGAATTACTCTTAATTTATTAAAAAGATATGACGAAGCAATTAAAGATTTTAAAAATGCAATTGAACTAGATCCTACTGATGCTGAATCTCACATAAATTTAGGTAATACATATAATTCACTAGATAGATATGACGAAGCAATTAAAGAATTTTTAAAAGCAATAAGTCTTGATCCAAAAGATGTTGAAGCTTATATCAATATTGGTGTTGCATACAATGCAATTGAAAAATATGATGAAGCTGTCAAATATTACAAAATTGCTATTGAAATAGACCCAAATAATGAAACATTACGTTATAACTTAGGAGTTACATATAATTCATTAGAAAAACATGACGAAGCAATTAAAGATTATACTAAACTTCTTAATTTAAATCCAAAAGATGCTGAAGGTTATTTAAATAGAGGTGCTGCGTATAATTCATTAGGTCAATATGATGCTGCAATTAAAGACTTTTTAAGTGCAATAGAATTAGAACCAAATGACCCTGGAGCATATATTAATATTGGTGTTTCTTATAATTCTTCCAAAAACTATAAGGAAGCAATTAAAAATCTTTCTAAAGCTATTGAACTTGATGAAAAATATGCAATTGCCTACTATAATAGAGGAGTTTCATACAATTCACTTAAAAAATATGAAGAAGCAATTGAAAATTATTCAAAAGCTATAAAAATTGATAAAAAATATACTGAAGCTTACATTAATCGAGGAAATTCATACAATTCTTTATCAAGACATGGAGAAGCAATTGAAGATTACACTAAAGCAATGGAAATATCTCCAAATGAAGCAGGTGCTTACTACAATCGAGGTGTTGCTTATAATGCATTAGAACAATATAGCAATGCACTTAAAGATTATACAAAAGCAATTTCTTTAAATCCAAAATATGTAGAAGCATTTATTAATAGAGGAAACACATATAATTCTCTTGATGAAAACGATAAAGCAATTTATAATTATTCACAAGCTATTCAATTAAACCCTAATGAAATTGATGCAATTGTTAATAGAGGAAACTCATATGAATCATTAGAAAGATATAGAGATGCACTTAATGATTATAAAAAAGCTACTGAAATTGATGAAAACAATCCAAAAGTTAAAAAATTATCAAAAATAATTGAAGAACTTGAAGAAGTTGTTAAATACGAACCATAGAATAAAAAGAACATTAGGTTCTTTTATTTTTTCATTGATATAATTTTAATATGAATTTATTCATTTTTAGAAGAGATCTACGAATAGATGATAATAATGCATTATTTGATATGATTAAAAAATTTCCTAATCAAGATAATGCGTTTATCTTTATATATAATACGTTTCAAATCAAAAATGAATATCACTCTTCTAAGGCATTTGATTTCATGAATCAAGCTTTAAAACTTTTAAGTAAAAAAATTAATTTAAATTTATTTAAATCTAAGGAAGATGTTGAAGTAATAAATGAAATTCATAAGTATAAAAAAATAGAAAATATTTTTGTTAATCAAGATATTACAAAATTTGCAATCGATAGAGAAAATAAAATTGAAAATTGATGCTTCGAAAATCATGTTAATTTTTATAGAAAAAGTGACTATACTCTATTTTCTCCTGGCGAAATTAGAAACAATAATAATCAATCTTTCAAAGTTTTTAAAAATTTTTATGATAAAGCTAAAGAAAAGTTATTAGATATAAGTGTTACAAAAATTAATTCTGAGATTAGTTCAATAATTTTAGATTCTAATAAATATTCATGTAAATTATTTAAAGGAAATAATTGGAGCTTTCCTATTAGTAAAAATGATATCTTTTACTCACTCGAACAATTAAAAAATTATTCAATTAGTCGTAATCAATTAGATAATCCTTTCTCAACTTCCAAAATATCGGCCGCACTTAAATTTGGAATTATTTCATGCAGAGAAATTGTGAAAATTGCCCTTAGTTTAGAAATGAAAAATGATTCTTTTCTTCGCCAACTTCTCTGAAAAGAATTTTTTTATCAATATTATATTGAAAATCGCTCAAATTATATTTTAAGATCTCCAAAATCAACCAATATATCAAAAAAATGAGATAAATGGAAATATGAAAACAATCTTTTATGAATAGAATTGTGAAAAAATGGTGAAACAGGAATTAAACTCATTGATGCTGCAATGAATCAACTTAATAAAACAGGATATATGCATAATCGAATGCGTATGTTAGTTGCAACTTTTTTATGTAAAAACATGAATATTGATTGAAGAATTGGCGAAAAATATTTTGCACAAAAATTAATTGATTATGATCCAATAATAAATAATCAATCATGACAATGATGCGCGGGAACAGGATTAGATTTTAGAGGTTCATTCAGAACTTTTTCTCCTGTTATTCAGCAAAAAAAATATGATCCTAATAATAAATATATTGATTATTATCTGGAAAATAATATTGAAGAATCTATTATTGATATTAAAAAAAGTAGAAAAATATTTTTGAATAATTATAAAAATTTTTTAATTAAATAATCACAAAAATTCTAATTTATTTCGTTAAATTTTAATAACATTAATGATTAAATTGTTTTATAATTTTTTTAAAAAAACAATCGATCGTGCCGTCTTGTTGGCCGTAAGCCCTACTAAAAAAACTTTTCTTCGAAATGAGATCCCTCTTGACGCGCCTCACCAAATTCCCGGAGAAATATT
>JABSQU010000005.1:16845-32926 GCA_013215685.1 Mycoplasmatales bacterium
CCCCCCCCTCTGTTTCTTTCTTGATATATTTTCCTTCGGGAGTTTTTTCTCCGGTTTATTTTCTATTGTCCCCCCAATTGGGTTTTTAAAACTTTTTTTCATGTTTTTTTTAATTCATAATTAAACATTATAAATTGTTTTAATAGTGCCTATTTGCCCAATTTTATTATATAATTATCGTATTATGTGAAGCAAAATAATATATTAGTCGAAAAATATCTTTAACGTAGAAAACAAAATTCTAAATTAAATTAATTATCAAATCACTAACATGTATACGCATTTACATAATGTCTTTGACTTATTTGTAATACGTCAATTTTAAACAATAAAAATTAAGGAGATAAAATGAAAAATAAAAAAATTGTATTAAAAATAGGGGCATTAGCAACACTTGCTTTACCAATTTCTATTCTTGTAGCTTGCGGATCTAGTTCAACATCAAGTTCAACATCAACTGACAGTAAAGAAACTGACAGCAGAGAAGCCAACAGAAAAGAAATAACTAATTTTATTGAAAATGGAGTTCCAACTAAATATGTAAGTAGTGATAAAAATTATGAAGATACATATCTAAAAAGAGGATTTGGTGCTCCGGGTCATGGAATTGAGCCTTTTGGAATATGAGGTAATGTAACAAAACAGAAATATGATTATGGAACAATAGCTGATTCTATTGGTTATAATTATGGTTATTTACAAACTGGAAAATTATTCATGATAGCTTATTATCACAAAAATTACAATAAGTTAAAAAATGGAGATATCAGAAAATCTCTAAAAAGAATTGGAGATTTAATTAGTGATATTATTAAAACTAAAAATAATAATATGGATAAAAAACTAAAATTAGTAGGTCCTCAAGATGAACAAGAAAAAATTAAAAATGCTTTAAAATTATTTAATTTAGATGATGTTTTATTATCTAATCCTAAAAATTTAACTATGTATGATTATTTAGGGTTAAAGCATCTTGATTCAGTCTTTGTGCAACCTAGATATACTATGTCTAATCCATCGGAAGCAGATGCCGCAAATAAAAAGGCAGTTTTAGAATATGTTGGTAAATACTTTTCAGATTTACCTTATAAACTATATCAAGATTTTTTATCACATACTGTTGAAGAAAATGAAGAATTAGCTTATGCATATAATGAAGTTTTTGGATATACATGAGATTATCGAGATGCTATTTTAGGAGATAGAAAATCCCCTAGTCCTTCTTTAACGAAAAATTGATTTCATGAGCCAAAAGCTGCTGATCATTTTCAAGATGTATCAAATTCTAGAGTAGATAATGGCCATGAAGATGTAATTAATAAATCTGCTAATAAAGATGGAAAATCTGGATATAACGACAAATTATTTCAGCTAACACCTTATACTTTCATACCGTATTATAATGCTTATTCTGGTGAAATAAATTCTACATCAGCTAGGGGTATCAATGTTATTGATGAAGGATCTCCAAGATATGACAAAGATTTAAATGTTGTTTCAGGCAAAAAAACTGAAAGACATTTAGAATTTGGATTATTTGATTCAGTATCTCTAACTGTAAATGGTGTTAAAGAAACATTTGATAGTGATGCTAATGATTTGAATGATGCAAAATCTATAAATGGCAAAGTATTTCATGATATGGTGAATAATCAAAAAATTTCTAATATAAGTTTCCATATTAGAGAGGACAAAAAGTGAATAGATGGAGAAACTGGAAACCTTACAAACAATGAAATAACTTCTGAAGATTTTTGATATTCAATTCAAAATAAAAGTTATAGTGGCGCTGGACCTAGAAATGAAGTAATTAATGCTGGTGGTAAAGAAGTGGAATCTACACAAAATAATCCACCTAGAAGTAGTGTTACTAAAGCAATTGAAGAATATATATCAAAATCAAAATTAAATCGAAATTCATTCTCACCTCCATCAAAAACTGATTTAGTAAGTAAACCATATTATATTTCTTCTTATCCGACAGCTTATGGCATTAAACCGATAGATGATAGTTTAGAAACAAAGAAAAAATTTGCTCCTAGTAAATATAATATTTCATTCGATTTCCAAGAAGACGCAGATTCTTCAAAAACTTCACTTTTCTGAAATAGATTTTTTGGATCTCCTTCCACAAATAATTTATTTGCAATGCCATCTCAAAAAATAAAAGAATCGCTTAATAAGCAAAAAGAAATTTTAAAAGCTGCTGGATTAGCTAGTGAATTTGACCCAGAAAAACCAGTTATAAAATATGCAGTATATTTTAAATATTTATATGAAAATATTAGTGATTATCAATTTGCAGGAAAATACTATCTTGCTTCAAGTAATGAATCATCCGTTTCTTGAAAAAGAAATGATAATTATGCTGATCCTAGGTGAAATAATAAAAAAAATACTATTGAAACATGGACTGATGTTAATATTAAAAGAGGCGGATCATTTGTTAATATTTTAAAAGATGAGTATATAAATGGGAAAAGTGTTTCAATGTCTCTGTCTGGTCCAGAACTTGAAGGGTGAAAACAAGAAGTTCTCAAAAAATCTAAGGAAGAGAAAGAAAAAATAGGATTATCTTTTATTAAGGCTCAAACTTCACAAGGAGACGTAGGGGATTGATTTTTTACGCTAGCATTACCATTTGACTATGTATCTCCTGAATCTGGTAAATATTTCTATAACAATAATTTTGCTAAGGTTTTTTATGGAGCAACTATTAAAGAATTATGAGAAAGACCAACAATTGAAAAAATGGTAGAAACTCTTTATTATGGACATGGACTTGAATTTAGATCATCCATACAGTCTGCAATTAATGGAACAGCATTAATTCATTCAACACGTAAAAACAGCCAAGCAAGTGGCTCAAATCATGGACCAGAAGCTGTTATACCTGGAACTGGTACACCAAAAACAATTTATGATTCTAAAGTATTTAACAGAGCAGCATTTGGGAAAAATTTTGTTGAGGTAACTAAAGAAGATTATAGAGAAGCAGAAAAAACTCAGGAAGGTAGATCAATTTACTTATTAAAAGGAGAAGAATTAAGAAAATTGAAAGAAAATATTGCAAATGCTATTGAAGAAGCTGGTGTAAATGGAAAAATAAAATTTGAATTACCATTAAGTTATGGGTCGTCAAATACCGTACCTATGGCAACTTACCTTGATAATTATCAAAAAGCTCTTAATAGTTTGAATGATAAAATTTCAGTCGTTGCAAATCTTGAACCAATTGAATATTTAAAAGATGAATAACCTAAAATAAGGAAAATTAACTATGTACAAATATATAATTCAAAAATTTTGAGCAACTTTAATTACATTTATATTATCAATTGTAATATTTTATTTGATGTTTGTGATATATAAGGGAGATCCTTTCAAGGGAAATGTAGACCCTAGAGAATATGAAGAAAAAATGCGAATATTTGGAATAAATAAGCCAGCAATTGTAAGATTTGGCGAATACATTTCAGGACTTTTCCATGGAGAATTTGGATATATTTATAATTTATCCACATCTTATAGGACAATTCCAGAATTGATGTTTGAACCGCTTAAGAGATCGGCGATGGTATCAGTTCCATCATATTTTATTGGAATGATTTTCGGATTATTTATTGGATTTTATGCAGGATATAAACGTGGTAAAATAGCAGATTATATTATTAATGTTTTTGTTACTTTATTTACAGCAATTCCATTATTTATTTTTGCTATATTTATGATTATTATAGGGCCTTCACTTAACTTACCAATCACATTTCGTGATTCAAATATTCAATCTAATAGTACATCAGATATGTGATTTTCTGTTGTTGCACCAATTATAGTTATTTCATTGGCTTCTTTAGCCTCATGAACATTTATACTACGGAATGAAGTAGGATCTATTTTAGCCTCAGATTATATTTTATCGGCAAGAACTAGAGGCCTATCCGAATGAACAATTTTTAAAAGATATGTTTTTAGAAATTCTATGTATCCATATATAGGATCAATAATTACGTCGTTTATGATTATATTTTCTTCATCACTTGTTATTGAAAAATTCTTTAATGTTCCTGGAGTTTCAAGCACTTTGGTTTATTCTGCTCAAAATGGAGAAATAAATATTTTGATGTTTAATTTAATATTCTTTTCATCAATATCTTTATTTACACAAGTATTTGTTGATATTGCACAATTTAGCATAAATCCACTTGTAAAAGCGAATTTTAATTCTAAAAAATCATTTATTACAAAAATTATTTCATTTACAAAAAGAAAAAAACAAATAAAATTACTTCTTAAAGAAAGGGAAGGTGAAAATGACTAAAGCTGCAAAAGAATTTAATCAAAAATATAATTTAAATATTTCTGACAAATACTTTGAAAGAGTTGATCATAACAATTATGATTCTCAAGATTTAGTTGGAAAAATTAAAAAAAATTGAAAAGAATCATTTAAAAGATTTTTTATGAGTCCAGTTTATTCTATTTCCCTTATCATTTTCATAATTCTAATAATTGTTGCAATAACTGTCAAATACACTTCTCCTTTTTCAAGTGAAAAACCAATTTTAAATTCGGATGTAATAAATCCATCAAAAATTAAAAATTTACATGGATCAAATGAAATTATTACCAGTACTTTAAGTAGTGCGGAATTAGATAGATTAAAATTAAATAATATTTCATATAAAATTTTATTAAATTATGGTGATTCATACATGATTGAATATAATCCATGGGATTATGTAAATAAAATTGCTGAAAAAAATAATCTCCCTAAAATGTCAAGCGTTATGGGAACCAATTCAATTGGAGTAGATTTTTGAACACGAACATGGGTAGGAACTTTAAATTCTCTTGGATTAGCTCTTTTAGTGGCATTTATTACAACTTTTATTGGAGCGTCAATAGGATCATGAATAGGAATGTACCCCGGAACAATTTATGACATAATTTTGATGAAAATAATTGCCTTATATAATGCTATTCCTGGAGTTGTTTGATATGCAATAATATTAAGTTTTATGAGTCCAAGTCAAAATGCTTTGTTTGTTGTTTTAGTTGCAACCGGTTGACAAAGAGGTTTAGGTATTTCAAGAATATACATGTGAAAAGTTACAAATTCAGGATTTATGGAATCAGCCAATACAATGGGAGTCTCTAAATTCAAACGAATTTTCAAACATGCAATTCCACATTACTTAGGAATTTTAGCTTATGGTTTTGTTGGTTCAGTACCAGGAATAATTCAATCGATAGCGGTACTAGCTTTCCTTGGTTTCCAATTAAACCCTTTTGCTGCTGATTTAGGAAATACTTTAAATCAATTAATAGTTATTTCAAATGATTTTGCAAATAATACTCTTAAAATATTTCTCCCAACATTTATTATATTTATCATTTCAATGTCATTGCATTTCTGTGCTGTAGGAATAAATGATGCATTGGATCCAAGATATAGGAAAAAAGGAAAATAATGAGAAAAGTTATTGAACTTAAAGATTTAAAAGTGTCTTTTAAAAATAAACGTAACATTATAAATATAATAAGAGGTGTTGATTTAGATTTATATGAAAGTCAAATAATAGGAATAGTTGGAGAATCAGGTTCAGGTAAATCTGTTACTTCCAAAACATTATTGAATGTTAATAAAGATGCTATAACAACGATAGAATCTTTAAAAATATTAGAAAATGAATTCACTTCTTTTAAAAGTATAAAATGAAAAACAATTAGAGGTAAAAAAATAGCTTATATACCTCAAAATCCTCATACTTCTTTAAATCCTTCAAGAAAAATTAAAAAACAAATTTTGGATGTAATGGAAGAAAACAACAAATCAATTAAAACAAATGAAGAAAGAATGAAAAAGATTGTTGAAATGTTAAAGCAATTTCATATAAAAGATATTGATAGAATACTCAACTCATATCCACATGAATTATCAGGAGGATTAAAACAAAGAGTTATTATTGCTATATCAATACTTACTGGTTCTCAAATAATTATAGCTGATGAACCCACAACTGCTCTTGATGCAACTGTGCAATCATCAGTTCTTAATTTACTAAAATCAGTTATTGTTAAAGAAAAACTTTCACTTATATTTATTTCACATAATATTGGAGTTGTTGCTAAACTATGTGATTACATTTACGTAATGTATGCAGGCAGAATTGTTGAAAGAGCTCCTAAAAAAAGTTTATTTATTGATCCTATTCATCCATATACATGAGCTCTAATATCTTCTATCCCAGAGGGGCAAAACAAAGATAAGGATATTTTATATACCATTCCAGGTAATCCAGTGGATATGACAAATTTACCTCAAGGAGATCCATTCGCATCAAGAAATAAATATGCTATTGCACTTGATTTTCAAAAGGAGCCACCTTTATTTGAATATAAGAAAAATCACTGAGCAGCAACATGAATGCTTCATCCTTCATATCCAAAATTTAAAAAACCAAAAGAATTGTTAAAAAGAATAAATCAATTTAAGAAAGTACTAAAATAATGGAGTTAATATGTCAAAAACTGTATTAGAAATAAAAAATTTAAACAAATATTATGTTAGTTCTTTAGGGGTTAACCACGCTGTTAATAATGTCTCTTTTAAACTTCAAAAAGGAGAAATTCTTGGATTAATAGGGCAATCAGGATCAGGAAAAACAACTGTTGGTAGAGCTTTATTAAGAACTCTAACTGAAACCAGCGGAGTTTTATCATTAAATGACAAAATATACTCTAATTTCTCAAGAAGCAATAAAAAATCTTTACCTTATAAGAAAAATGTTCAGATGATTTATCAAAATCCAATGTCTGCACTAAATGGGTTGAGAAATATATATTCAACTTTAGAAGAAGCTATTAAAACTCACAAAATGGCTGATGAAAATATAAAAGAATTAATTTCCATTAGAGGAGAAATTCTTGATATTTATAAACTTTCTATTTCTTTAAATTCAGCTAAAATTGAAAATTTGTATTTCAAAGAAAAATTAAACATAATCAATGATTATGTTAATGGTTTTGAAAATGCTAAAAAAAATAATGAAATTGAACCTTACTTGTTTTTTGATGAGGAAAATATTAATAAAAAAATTATTAAATTACTTTCATCTTTAGAAGATCAATACACAGAATATTTTAATAAGAAATATTTTGATTTTAAAGACAACAATAAAATTGAAAAAATTGCAACTTTAAAGAAAAAACTCTTGGAAATTAAAGAGAAAGAAAAAATAATTAAAAATTCTCAAAAAATAAAAGAAAAAATAAAAAATGATGCCAAAAAGGAAATCAGGGAAAGATTAAATCACGTAATCAAAAATATGAAATCCTTTATTTTGACTACAAAAAGAGTTAAGAAATCATTTAAAGAAATTTCTCTTAATTCTACTGATATTTTCAGGTCATTTAATTATATTTCTAGAAAATTCATTGCTCAAAAAATTGAAAATATCTTTAGATCTACATACAAAATTATTAAAAAAGGTTCTCAAGGTGAAATGACTTTATCTGAAAAAACATTGAAAGATTTAATTATTGATATTACAGAAAATTTAGAAGATAAAATAATGTTAGAAATTGATTCTAAAATTGATAAAAAAATGTTGACAAATGATTATAAAAATTCAATTCAAATGGCAAAAAGAATAGCAATGGAATATAAATTTGAATACAAAAAATATTTAGTATCAATAAGTCATTATGAAAAAATAATTTATCAAAATATGAATCAAAAAATTAAAGAACATGAAGAAAAAATAGGCAGATTTCAAAAAATTGATTCATCTGAAAAGAGAATCGAAAGCTTAAAAAATCAATTGGAAAAAGCTAAATTAGATTATCAAGAAAAAGAAAAGGAAAATACTAAAAAAATTGAAGCTGAAATAAATCTTCTGAAAGAAGATTCTAATAAATTGGGAAACGAAATAAAAATTATTTCAAAATTATTGCAAAAACAATCAAAAGAAGCTCTTAATTTATATAAAAAAGAAATTGAAGCTGAAATAAATGTTTGGAAAGAAAAAAGTAGTAAAGAAACTGATTTGGGTAAAAAAAATGAATATAACTTAAAAATGAAAATTATTCGAAAAACAGGTAAAGAAAAAATTAAAAAATATAATGTTAAAAATCAAGCTTATGAAATAGAAAAAAAGGTTTTATCCAAAAACATTAAAAAAGTAAAAATTGTTAGTGGAATTAAAAAAGATCCATCCCCATTCAAAAAAAAGAATTTTAAAAGCACAATTATTACGAGAAGAATTTATAATATTCTTAAACAAGTAGGCCTTAAACCTGAACATGCTTATAGATATCCAAATGAATTTTCAGGTGGTCAATTGCAAAGAATTTTAATTGCAAGAGCTTTACTTGTTGAGCCTGAAGTAATCGTCGCTGATGAACCAATAGCTTCTTTAGATATTTCAATTCAAGCACAAGTTATAAATCTTTTACTAAATCTTGTTAAAGAAAGAAACATATCTTTAATATTCATTGGACATGATTTATCAACAATTGAATACTTGTGTGATAACATATTAGTTATGCATTTAGGAAGAATTGTTGAAGCAGGTAAAACTTCAGAAATATTTAAAAATCCTATTCATCCATATACAAAAGTTCTATTTGATTCAATACCAAAAATATCAGAAGCAAATAAACCTTTTGAATTATTTGGTAATGTTGATGGATATTTAAACGATTGAAATAAAAAAGATAAGCCAAATTTTAAAAAAATTAATGATAATCACAGAATATTTGCTAATGACTTTCAATGAAAGGAATGAAGTGGCAAAAAAACCAAATAAAAAAAAAGAAGAAGAACTTTCGTTTAAATTAAAAAATCCAAAAAAATATTCATTAATTATTGCATCAATTTGAATTGTTGTTATGTTTATTATGTCTATTGTTGGTTTTTTAATGAATAAAAGAACATATTTGTGAAATATTAATGCTGCATCAATGCTTATTTTAACAATTTCATTATTGTGAGTAATGCTAAAATTTGGAATTTTAGAAAAATCACTATATAAATTTGCTAATTATAAGTCTAAATCACTATCAGAAAAACACGATATAAAAGTTGAAAAGATTTCTATTGAAGAATATAGAAAAAGACGGAAAGAAAAATCGTGATTAGGAATTTTCACATTATTCTCTTTTTCCCTTCTTGTTTTTATTGTTACAATAACAATATATTATGCAGTTTAGTTAATTTAGAATTTTTTAATATCTGTTAGTTAAAAATAAAAAAATAAATAAAGATGACGAAAATCTTTATTTATTTTTTTTAACATTTCAAATGGGAAGAATAAGTATATTTGTAAATAAATTATTTAAATTAAAAATTGGTCTTGATCACAATTCAAATGATATTTTCTTAATTTCTTCTTTTCCTTTTTTCATTTCTGCAATTGAATATTGAATATCATCTGTTAATTCAAGTCCTCCAAAAAATTTTCCTCACCCAATAAAATTTTTATTATTTAATTCAAAAGTTGTAAACCCATTTCCATTATCTTTTACAAGTAATTCTTGTGAATATAGAGTAAATATAACATTTGTTTGTATTCTATCATTAGTTCTAATTTTATAAATTTTATTAAATTTTTTATTTTCTAATTCATGTTTTTCCAATAATGAAGATCTAATATTTGAAGTTATAAAAATGTTTCCATTTTTAAAAAAATCTATTTTTATAATAGTTATAGCTTCTTTTCAGCTACGGTCATGCCTAACTCTTCTTGTTCTAGTTCTTCCTTTTGAATCTTTGTATCTCTCGGTAGTGTAATAATGATAATGAATGACAACTTTTTGTGTTAATGCAAAATAATTGTGATAAAACTTGATTTTATATATTTGACTTCATATTTCACTATCAATATACGAACCTATATGGAAATTATTTACTGCAATATTTCTTTTTTCTACTAATTCTTGGATAGTTCCATCATTAATCTCAATTTTATTAAAATGTGTTGTTTGAAGATTTAAAAAAATATTATAATCTTCAAGTTTTATATCAATTTTAACTCGATCATTTAGAATTTTTTTCAATTGTTTTCTTTTGTTAAAATATCAAAATAATGGAAATATAAGTCAAAATGATATTGCAACTAATATTTTAATATGTAACTTTGTTACGATTTCATATTTTTCTGGAATAGAAAAATCTGCATTGTCAATATTTTTAATTTTATAAAAGTATTCACGCATTTCTTCTTTTATTGACTCGTTACTAATTGGTTCATTTACTATTCTCATTAAAATATTTTATCATATTTTAACATATTTTTACCTTATCATTTTACATTTAAATCATTTAAGAATATAAAATTTATTTATATATAATTTAGATAGGAATAAATAAAAGGAAAAAATAAGTATGAGCGAAATAATACTTCAAAATTTAACTATAAAACACCTTATGGAGAATGGTTGAGAATATTTGGAAGTTAAAAATTTGGATGATATAAAGAAAAATTTCAAAAAAATTTTAGTTGAAAGAAATCTTAAAAATTTTCAAAAATTTGGTAAAAAAACAATGTCAGAAAAGGAATTTAACAGATTTCTATCTTTAATAGAAAACAATAACACCTTTAGTGATTATGCAAGATTTTTTTTAGATGATGATAATCAAATAACAACTGATGAAGGAGAAAACATTTATCTAAATATTTTTAATAAGAGAAAATGATGCGAAAATATTTTCCAAGTTGGAGAAGAAATATCAAATAATGGAAAAAGACATGATATATTGCTCTTTATTAATGGTCTTCCAATAGCAAATATTGAAATGAAAAGAAGCAGTGTCTCAATTAATAATGCATTTAATCAAACAAAAGAATATTCAAAAATATTAACTTCACTAATGAAATTTATTCAATTATTTATTATAAGTAATGGCAATGAAACTAGATATTATGCAAATAATGAACAAATAAATCAAAAATACGTTTTTAGATATTCAGACAAAAAAAATAGGCCAGTAAATGACATTTATAAATTTATTGAAGAATTTTTAGAAGTATGCACATTTAGCAAATATATTTCTAGATACATAATTAATAAAAAAGAGGCTAAAAACCTTTTGGCTTTAAGAGGATATCAAGTGCATGGTGCAGAACAAGCAATTAGACATTTAGAAAGTAGCAATACCAACGGATACCTTTGACATGCAACAGGCTCAGGGAAAACAATCACAAGCTTTAAAGTAGCACAAATTGTTTCACAAGAACTACCTCAATTTGAAAAAGTAGTTTTTCTTGTTGATAGAAGAGATTTAGACTCTCAAACTATAAATGAATATAATTCTTTTCTTGGAAAACACAATAAAATTCAAGAAACAAAAAACTCCAGAATATTGTTAAAACAACTTTCAAGTTCATCAAGTCAAGATAAATTAATTATCACTACGATACAAAAAATGAACAATTTGTTGACTTCTAAAAATGAAGATATTAATAAGTTAATGGAATCAGTTCAAGAAAAGCACTTTGTTTTTATAATTGATGAGTGCCATAGATCTCAATTTGGAGATATGAATAATAACATTAAGCAAAAAATTAAAAATGTTAGATATATCGGTTTTACAGGAACCCCAGTTTTTGGAGATGAAAGCAAAGAAGAAAGGCAAAAACAAATGACAACTGATTTAATTTTTGGAAAATGCTTACATAAATATTTAATGCCAAATGCTATTGAAGATAAAAATGTTCTTGCTTTTCAAGTTTTCTATCACAATGAAAAAGAAAGTTTAGATAATAAAGACCTGCATAATTTACTAAAGTCTCAAAAATATTTGGAAAATATTGCCGAAGATATTATTTTTAACTTTGATAGACGAAGTATAAACAAAAAATACTCGGCATTAGCAGTTTTGGAAAACGTTGATACATTAATAAAGTTCTATGAAATTTTGAAACAAAAACAATCAGAAAGAAAAAAGAACAATCCTCAATATAAACCAATTAAAATTGCAGCAACCTTTAGTTATGTAGAAGATTACTCAGATACAAACTCTTTTAGAAGAGAAAGTTTGAAAGAAATAATTAATGATTTTAATGAAAATACTAATAGTAATGAAGATATTAATAATGTTTCAAATTACCAAAATAGATTACAATCAGTTATCAAAAAAGAGCATATTGAGCCAGAAATCAATGTAACTTTAGTAGTTGATCAACTTTTAACAGGTTTTGATGCAAAAAGATTAAATACTATTTATATTGTTAAAAACTTAAAAATGCATTCTTTAATTCAAGCTATTTCTAGAACAAATAGAGTTTATAGTCTTGATAAAGAACGAGGTCAAGTTATTAGTTACGTTCCCGGTTTTAAAAATAATGTAGAAGAAGCGGTTAAAAAATATTCTAATTCTAGCAATGCAGATCATGTTATCAAAAGAGATTTTAATCAACTTGTTTCAGAAGCTGCAAAAATTTATAAAGAGATAAATGAAATTGATATTGAAGAACTAATTAAAAATCCAAGTCAAAATATTAAGTTAGCTATAAGATACATTAAATCTGTCAATCACCTTTCAGAATATTTTAGAATCATTAGAACAATAAGTGATTACAATGATGAGTTAATTGGTAAAGATTTTGATATTGATGGACTAAATAGAATGGTGAAACATTCTAAAACAATTAAAGAAGTTTATAAAAAAACTCCTGAATGAGATGAAATAGAAAAAAAAGATGGTGAGAATCCATTAGATGCTGTTGATATACCAATTTATGTCGAAGATGTTGATAATATTGATGCTGACTATATAAGAGTTTTATTAGGATATGCAACTTCAAGTCTTGCAAAAGGTGACGTAGAAGCTACTAAAGAACAAATAGAAGAGATTAAAAGAAAGATTGAACTTGTTGAAGATGGAAACCTTTTATTTGAAGTTTTTGATGAATTATTGAAGAGATTTAATCAAAATAACAAAATTGAAATAAATGCTACTTTAAGAGAAATTTTTAACTATAAACAGTTTAAGTTTAAAAATGAATACAAAATTAAATCTAAAGATATTGAGAATCAACTTTATTATTACAAAATCAAAGAAAGATTTGCTTCCAACATAATCGAAGAATGAATTCAAAATTCAGGAAAAATAGATGGCCTATCTTTTCTTAAAAGAAATGAAGTAACAAATAAATTAAGATTAGATATAAATAAAAATTTGAATTTATTTAGAAGTAGAGAAGAAATTATGGGAGATTTAGGTTAATTTGAAAGGAAGAGTATGGAAAAAATAATGAAGAATGGTAAAGAGTATTTGAGATTTAAGATAGGTGATGAGTTTAAAACATTTAGCTCTAGAAATTTATTCAAAGAAATAGAGTTTAGTAAAAAGTGATCTAAAGATATAACTTTTAATTCTTTTCTAAAGGAAGATATTGTTTCAAAAAATAAAACAAACGATTTTAAATATCCATTTGTTGATTCAAGCACAATTAACAATCACATAAAAGGATATTCAAAAATAAAAAATTTTTCAGGGAAAGGTATAAAAGTATCAGAAAGTGGAGATGCTGGTAAATCAATTTATATTGAAGGTGATTTTTTTATTGGAAGGCCCGCCTATTTAATGACTAGTAAAATTTTGGCTAATGAATATTTAGCACTTTTTATGAATAATTTTATTCCAAAATTTAAGCAAACTTCGGTTTTAAGTAATGTAATGTATTCAAGAATTAAAAATGAGATAATTGAAATCCCTGCAAACCACCAAGAATTATCAAAAGTCATTAAAAGAGTAAATGAATATAAGCAACTAAGTAAACAACTAAGTAAACAACTAAGTAAACAACTAAAAGAATATAAATTAGCTATTTTACAAGAATCAGAAAAAGCAATAAAGAGATATAAAGAAAAGGGAGAAAATGATAAATATATTTCGTTTAAAATTGGAGACGAATTTAAAGCTATTTCAGGAAAAGGGTCGTTTAATAAAATGAAAAAAGAAGGTTTAGCATCGGACGATTATGATAAAGAAAATGGATTTGTTTATCCTGTTTATAGTGCTGGTGCAATCGGTAATCATATATCAGGATATTCTAATTTTTCCAATATTAAAGGAGATTTTATAAAAGTTTCAGTTTCTGGTGATCCTGGCAGATCCATTTATGTATCAAGTGATTCTTATATTGCCGAAAAATCTTATGCATTTAAATCAGATTATTTTTCAAATGACTATATTTCTTCTTATTTGAATAAGAAAATACCTATTTATTCTCAGGGATCTGCTCAGAAAAATGCATATTTCCCAAATTATAAAAATAACATAATCAATATCCCCAAAAACCACAAACAATTAGCTGATATTATTAAAAAAATCAATGATTGAGAAGAACTGGTAAATAAAACAACAAGTAGAATGAATGAATATATTGAAGGTGTACTTCAACTTTCATTAAAAGGAGTAATTAATGAGTAAATTAAATAATAGATTATGAAGTATGGCTGATTCAATGAGACATAAAAGTAGCATGGAATCAAATGAGTTCAAGAATTACATTTTAGGTTTAATGTTTTTTAAATTTATAAGTGATAAAAATGAAAAGTTTTACCTTAATAAGATTAAGGAAGATGGATTTTCACTTGAAGAAGCTTTTAAAGATGAGGAAATAAAGAAAGCGCTAATAAGAGAATCTCAAAAGGAACTCGGATATGCTTTTGAATATGAAGGTCTTTATTCTACTTTAATTAGTAATATTAAAATGGAAACATATAGCAATGAACAACTAGATGAATCAATTAGAAATTTTAATGATAACATTGCTTCAACAGAAGATTTTAGTCAACTATTCTCTGATTTAAGACTTAATGATATAAGACTAGGGCAAGAACAAAAAGAAAAAAACGATGTTATTGCTTCAATAATGAATCAACTACAAGATATTGAATCAGAAGAGGGTGTTTTTGATAGTGATATTTTGGGTGATGCATATGAATATTTAATATCCAAATTCGCAAGTAATGCAGGTAAAAAAGCCGGGGAATTTTATACACCTCAATCGATTTCAAAACTTTTATCTAAAATTGTAACAAATGAAAACAATAACATCAAAGATATTTATGATCCTACTTGTGGTTCGGGATCGCTCTTAATTAGAGTAGCAAAAGACATTAAAGAAAAAGGGAATGAATATGGTTCAATAAATGGTCAAGAAATTATTAATACTACTTATAACCTTGCAAGAATGAATATGATAATTCATGGCATTGATTTTAAAGATTTCCATATTGCCTTAGGTGACACAATAAAATCTCCTGATTCAAAACAACAATCAAAAAGATATGATGCCATTGTCTCAAATCCACCTTATGGAGTTAGATGAGATTCACCAAAAGAATTGCTTAATGATAATAGATTTTATAAATACGGAGCTATTGCACCTAAAGGTGCTATGGAATTATCTTTTGTTCAACATATTGAAAGTTTGTTATCAGATAAAGGTGTAGCTGCAATTTTACTTCCTGTTGGAGTTCTCTTTAGAACTGGTGCTGAAAATAAAATTTTAAGAAAATTAATAGATGATAAAATTCTAGATACTGTCATTTTACTTTCAGGAAACATGTTCACTTCTACATCTATTCCAGTTGTTTGCTTGGTACTTAAAAAGTGTAAAACTAATGATGGGGTATTCCTTATTGATGCCACTGATTTGTCTGTAAAAGAAAATAAGAAAAATATTCTAGAACAAAAACACATTGATGAAATTATTGATTTATATAGTTCTAAAAAGGAAACAAGAATATCTAAAATGTTAGATATGGAAACAATTAAAGAAAATTCATATAATTTAAATATAACTAGATATATTCAAAGAGTAGAAGAAAAACAAATAGATATAGATAAAGTCGGTAAAGAAATAAAAGACAATTTAATAAAATTACGAGAACTTGAGGAATTAATTGAAAGCGATATTAAAAATATAAAAGAATTGCTTTAAGCAATTTATTTTTTTAATATTTTTAAAATAATTTTTTTTTTAGTCCGTACGGCGGGGTTAGGGTAACTTTTTTTATTTTATGTTATTTTTTTTTTTTGAAGGGCACAGTTCGAATCTCA
>JABSQU010000050.1 GCA_013215685.1 Mycoplasmatales bacterium
TCAACCTCAATCATTATATGTTGTAAATCTAGTTTCTCCAATATAAACTGAATTTAAAAAGTAATTAGCAATATATTCACTTCCAATATCAAATCTTTCATAATTATCATTAATATAAACTTTTCCATTACTATCATTATACATATGAGGGAATTTACCTGCTTTAAAAACATAATCAGAATATTTAATTGCTTCTTTTGCAGCCATTTTTAATTCATTTTGAAATGAAGAAAAAGATTTAATATTTCCATCGTCGAATGCTATAGAAAAATCTCCAAAATTATCATTCATAATATCTTCTTTTTTTAATTCAATTGGCGAAGAAAACGAAGGAGATCAATTTCTGTATTTGATGTCGTCTTCATCATCATGGTCATTTTCATGAACATTTGCTGAAGGCTCCATCGAAACTGCATTATATTTTCCATATGGTCTATATCTAAGCGTCATATCATAATTCTTATTATCATCAGAATATTCAACACCACCACTTTCAAGAGATAATGCAGTTGTAGTCGAACTAGTTACCTCAAGAATGTCCTTGTAAACAACTTCCATTTTTCTGTAATTTTCTTCTTTTCTTAATCTAGCTTGTTCTTCTAAATTTCTTCTAATTGATGTTATTCCATTATAATTTTTAAAACGAACAGGTTCCCCTCAAACGAATGTTTTTTTATATCCAAAAACTTCTGATACATTAACTCATGGTTCAGATGCTATTTGCCCTGGTCTTATTCATAAATTAGGAGTATCTAATAGTGAATCATCAACTTTTCAAGATATTCCATGAGATAAATTTTCTGAAAATTCTAATTCTAATTTTGTCATTACATCTTCATTTTCTTTTCATTGAAAATTAAAATCGTTTAATCCATGATCACCAATATTATCAGATATTGAATAACCATTAGGAGTAGGTATAACATTTAGTAATGCATCAAAAACAAAACTAGCAGCCGCTCCAGCCACAACACCTAAAGGCCCGCCTACAGCAAATCCAATAGCTGCTCCGGCTAGAAATGGAGTAGCAGTTTTAATAATTGCTTTATTAAAGCCATCAATTATTCCAACAGATCCTTCATTGGCAACATAGTCACCAAAATCATTAATAAAATTCATTGCTGTTAATGTATAGTTGATTTTATTAAGTAATTTATTCATTTTTATGAATTTTTTTGACTTAAGAAGTTTATTGCCTTTTTCCTTTAAATAATTTAAAAGATTAGTTGTATGATCAAGTTTTGCACGAAAATCAGAATTTGTGTGCATACCAAATACATCATTTAAATTTGTTATTTTTAAATTATCAAATACTTTTTTTGATGCAATATTAAATTCTTTATACTCAGGAATTTTTTTAATGACACTTGCTATATTTACTAAAATTGTTGCATTGGAAACATTAATTGTTGTTATATCAGGGTTAATAGTATGATAATCTTCTTCTATCGCGTCACTTCCTGATTTATTTAAAACAATACCTTTATATTTTATCTTTCTATTACCTGGTCCTACCAAAGGATGTCCATCTATATAATTACTTGCACCAAATACTTTTTTATCATCAAGATCTTCCCCTATTGTTACACGTGCTCCTTTATCAAAAACAGGATTATATCCGTTGAATCCCGTTTGATTAAAATCATTGAAACTACTTGTGTATGAAATTTGTTTATCAATTGGCTCAAAAATGCTTTTAGACATTGCATCTGTTGTTTTATAAATTGATTGATCTGAATATCTAAGCATTTTTGAATTAACTCTTAATGATCTTGGAGAAATATTTTGAATTGAATTAGAAAAAAATAATTTATTTATTCCTATTTGTTTTTCAATATTTTTTATTAAAGTTTTCTTGACATTAGCAGACAATTTTGAATTCCTAATTTTTTTTCTATAATAATCAATATTATTTTCTGAAATTCGTCTTCTTTCGGAATGAATTTCTTTATAAACATGATTATTTTTTACAATTATTTTTTCATTTTTTGACAATTTTGTTATTTTTTTATCAAATTTTGATGTATTAGTTGACATAGAAACACTTGCAAGTATTGGTATTAAAGAAAGCGAAATCGCCCCTAGTCCTGTTATTATTTTTTTAGTTTTTTTCATTTGTTCTTCTTTCTAGTTGAATTTTAGATAAAAAAATCACTATTGTTGCAATCAGTGATTAAAGTATTAATTTTAAATAATATCCTAAAGAGAAATTGAATTGAATGTTTTGTTACCTACTAACATTATACTCCTTTTTTATAGAATAAATAAAAGCGATTATTCTATATTCAAAAAACAAAAAAAGTCATTTGACTTTCTGTTAAAAAAATAATCACTAAATATTAATGTTATTGAAAAGGAAATGTATATTTTGGTTTAGTGATATTTTCTTCATCATTATTGAATTTTAAAACTCTAGAAAAAATTAAATTTTTATCGTTTGGCATATTGTGACCAGTATCATTTTTGTCTTTATAATAACTAATTTTATTATCATCATAAAATTTAAGTTCATAATTTGTTATATCTCCAACATTGAAATCTTTATCGGAAAAACCAAGTAAAATTTTATTTGAAAAATTATTTTTAAAGTTTTCATCGCTTTTTGCTAGAGATTTAAATTTTTCTATAAATCCATATTTAAATTTGTAGTATTGAACAGCAAAAAATAGTAATTTATCAACAGTTCCAGCAGTTCCTTTTGAAGAATTTTCATAACTATCAGTCATTAGTCCGCCTGTGTCTCTAGTAGAATTTGGAATTTGTTTATTCATGTAATTAACTCAAAAATATCCTCCAAAAATATCATTTATAATTGATTTATCGAGTAAAATATCTTGAATTTGATTCATATGACCATATGAAGCTCCTGTTAAAACTATTTCATAATTTTCCGACTTATAGTAATCAATTAAATCCCTCTTTCTAATTGAAGAAATAAATGCGAATGACTCCGAAATGTTTTCAATAGTTCTTGATAACGATAAATTGGCATTTCCAAGCATTAATTGGAAGGCTTCAAAAACGCTTAATGTTTTATTATTAATTTTCTCTAAATATGAGTTTTTATTTTTTTCATCAAGCTTTGAAATAATTTCATTTTTGTCTTTTTGACTAAGATTTTCTATAAATTCATTTGGAACAAAATCGTATTGTGGTTGATTATATAAAATTGGATAAACATTTGAATTAAAGGTTTTATCATGAGGATTGTAGAATTTATTAGTTGAAGAAACGGAACTATAATATTTTAATAAATAAAAAGAATTCACTGTTAATCTTCCTTTTGGTCCTCCAGAAGCAAATATTCATGCTATTTTTCTCTTTATTGGAGAATCGTTATTTTCTTTATAGTCAAAATGATATCCTAATTTATCAGATTGATCTCATTTTGAATAAATTTCAACAAAATTTTGGATGTATTTTGATTGATTATCAATATCATCTGTAAAATCAAAAGAATTTTTGATTTTTTCTAAAGAATAATCCTCTTTTTCTATCTTGTGTGTTATTGAATTTGAAATAAAGTTTTTAACACTTTCAGGATGATTGGAAGTAATATTGTTATGACCAAAATTATAAGCATTTCCTTCTTCTTTTTGATTTGAATCAGTAGGTGGAACAATAATTTTGCCGTTATGCAATTCTTCACTCTCTGATTTATCAATTGATTCATCTAATCATTTGTTTGGAGAAGCAAAATCATAATTAACTAAGCTTTTTTTTAATTGTTCCATTGTTGTTATTTTGTTAATTTCAACTTTAGTTGCTGCTGCAGGAGTTGCTCCGCATGAAATTGCAAAAAAAGGGAAAATAAATAAAAATAGTATTTTTTTTGAATATTTTTTTCTCATATTTTTTATTATAATGTATTTTTTACTAGAATAAACAAAAATACTCATTACAAATGATAATGAGTATTTTTTTATGATATTTCGAAATTAGTCGAGAAATTACTTAACAACTACATTTGCTGCTGATTCTCTACCGTCTTGTTGTTTTACGATTTCAAATTCAACTATATCATTTTGTTTTAAAGATTTAAATTCATCATTTGATTGAACAGCAGTGAAATGTACAAATACATCTTCTTCTCTACCATCTACTTCAATAAATCCGTAACCTTTAGAATTTCAAAATTTTACTTTACCTGTCATAAATATTCCTTTCAATTTGATATTATTATATAGTAATTTTCCCTATACATTAAATATATAGTAAAAAAAATAATTTTAAATTACTTTTTACCGGAAATAATTTTAAGTGAAAACCTTACTAAAATTGGTATTACTAGAATTATCATTACTGAAATAATAAACAATCTTCTATACATTTTATTTTTAGATTGCTTAATTGTCTCAATTTCAGAAATAGGAGCTAATGTAGAGCCAAAATAGGAATTTATATCTAAAATTTTCTTTTTTCTTTGAATGGCAAAAATAATATGTAAAACAGATACTGCTATTAATAATGATGTAAATAATCAAGTCATCATTTCTGGATCTGCAAATAAATTATGAATTCAAGATTTGAAATCAAAAATTCATCAAGAAAAATCTTTAAGTCATCATAATAGAACAGTTATAATGCCTCCATAAAAAATAGTAATAAATGTCAGTCAATTATGAGCCACTTGCTTAATATGTAAGCTCATGTATAGATTTGATATAAATGGAGGAGTGGATTCTAATCCAATTTTAAGATCTTCCTTATATCTTTCTATACTTTTTACTAATCTTCCTCTTTCAATAAGTGTATTTAATAATTTTCAACTAGTAAGCATAATTAGAATTCCTGGAATTATATATGCTGCTCACAAAACATCCATTTTTGTGGCATAAAGTGCCGTGAGAATTGCAGTAAATAAAAGTATCAATCCGCTCATAATAATTGTAAAAATTTGTCTTATTTTTTCCCAACGAATTACTCTTCATATTCCATTTGGTATCAATCCTGCTTTTTCCGGATTTTCTTTAATTTTTAAAGATTCTAATTTAACATTTTTTACTGACATCTTTATTGTATTATCATACATTGGTTTAATTTCCATATTCCCCTCCTTTCAATATATTTTTTAATTTTTTTGTTGGTTTATACACAAATTTTTTACCTAATTTATTTTTTCTATATAAATCTAGTTTTACAAGCTTTTCAAGTGATTTTCTTCCAGTTTCATACGAACATTTGACTAATTTTATATAATCATTTATTGAATAGCTTTGCTTTTCTTTATTAAACGTTTGAATAAAATTTATATTATTTTTAGATAATTCAGGCATATCGAAAATCATTTTATTCGTACCATAATTAAGAATTTCTTTTATATTTAAAACTAATCAATTAGTTATGATAGTTAAATCATTATTATTTTCTTTGTA
>JABSQU010000051.1 GCA_013215685.1 Mycoplasmatales bacterium
GTTTTAAAGTAACATCATAAGTTCCGTCAGCATTTATTGCTCCGTGAGAATATTTAACATCAACGCCATTTAAATCACCAGGTAAATTGATTCCTAAATCACCATTTTTAAATGAAGCGTCACTTACAGCCGGAATAATTTTTCCATTTGTAATAAAATTATTTGTTTTGGAAATTTTTGCCAAGATATCATTTAAATCTTTTTCTACATCTTTATCTAATCCGACAATATTAACATTAATTTGTTTTGTTATCGGAGTCCCATTATTTTTTTGGATTTTAACTTCAACTACATAGATTCCATCTTTATTAATTTCTGGGTGCGAATAAAGAATTTCTGTTCCTAAAAGGTATGATGGTAATGAAATTCCTAATGTATTATTAGTCAAAATTATATTATTGGCTTCTTTTATTGGCTCATTAATTCTAAAATTTACATCACTTGACGATATTCCTCTTGCAATTTTCTTTATAGTTTCAGTGTCTTTTGCTTTATTAATTCCGTCAACATGAATTATCATTTTATGACTTGTGGTATTTTCAGGAACTTTACTTACTTTTATAGTTACAACTAAGTCACCATCTGAATCTAATTTTTCATGAGAATATTTAACGATTGTACCCAATAAGTTTTTAGGCAAAATAATACCTAATGTTCCATTTGCTAAAATCTTATCTTCAACTTTTTCAATTGATGTTGAATTTGTATGATAATAGTATTCTTTTTTGAATTTATTTGCTATTATCGATGTATTAGATTTTTGAGAATTACTGTCTTTAGTAACAACATATGCTACAACTCCAATGACTGGCGACAAAATTGCAACCCCACCTAAGACATACATCATGTATTTAAACTTTGAGGTTCTATTTTTTTTCATTTCAATCCTTTCAATTTATTAAAATTTTGAAATATGATCTTCTATTATTATTTTGTATAAAATACAAAGCTTTTGCTTTTTTGAGATTATGTGTTTTAATTAATAAAAATAAAAATCATACTGATAGTAAAAACATATCAATAATATTAATAAGAAACAACTTGCTTACAAAAGAATTATATACAATCATAAGCTTTATTTAATTTTTATTTGAAATAAAGTAATATTTTCAGCAAAAATATTTTTTAATGTTTAAAAATATTATGTAATATAATGTTAATGTATAACTAAGGAGTAATATGATAGAAAAAAGTAATATCCAAGAACTTATTAAAGAAAACCATAAAAAAAGACAAACAGTGAAATCTTATTCAAATAAAAAAATTAATCAAAGTGATTGAGAACTAATTTTAGATACAATATATTGATCACCATCTTCTCATGGATTTGAGCCATATCGAGTTTTAATCATAGAAAAAGAAAATAACATAAGAAAGCAATTGAAAGATTTAATGTGAAATCAAGTAATTGCAGAGGAGTCAGATAAATTAATATTTTTCATATCATTAAAAAGAGAGACATTTACTAATAAAGAATGAGTATACAATAGATCATTGAGAAAATTTAAAGAAATAGCAAATAAAAAAGGTCAGGACGCAATAAATTATGCAAATAAAATGACTGAAATAGTTTTAAAAAAGCATCTAGAAACTGATGAACCTGATGGAGATTCGTGATCAATGAAACAATGCTATATAGCACTTGGAATGGCAATGAGTACTGCATCGTTACTTAACATTGGAACAACCGCAATAGAAGGAATGGAAAAAACCAAAATAATAAAATTATTCAAAAAATATGAATTAATTAATGATGATGAAAATATTGCAGTAGCATTAGCTTTCGGATATCCATCAAGTAATATCGCATATGCCCATAGAGGTAACGGAAAAAGAATTAGAGATAAAAAAGATGATAAATTCAAAACTATTTAGTTTAAAAAATATTGAAAATATTACAAAAAACAAAGATTTTCCCTTTGTTTTTTTTAATTATTTTTTGTAAAATTGTGCTTGATTATATGTTTATTTTTGAACAATTTGATGACCCGCTTGTAAATGGTCAATGTCTGAATCGTTCCCGTCTTTATCAATTCATTTTTTATTAGACATATTTGTGTTAGAAAAAGCAATTTTTAACATTTCCATGTCTAAACCTTCAGGGATTGTGAATCCACTTTTAAATATAGTTTCATAAAATGCATAATTTTCGACAATATATGGTTTAGAAAGATCTACAGGGGGCAACTGGAATCCCGTTGGGAATTGTGTTCTAAAAAATGGTGATTCAATTACTTCTAAATTGACTAAATTAGTTGTATCGAAAGAATCTTTAATTATTGTATAGTTAAAAGAATTTGATTTTATAATTTTTGTAGCAGTTGGAAGTTTAAGATTATTAACCTCTACTGATGATAATGTTTGATTTGTAAAAGAATCACTGACGTTATTAGTTAAATCTAAATCACCTTCTATTTTCACCCCTCTTAAAGATGATCAACCTAATATTAAATTATTGGGTATAACTAAATCACCTTTAATACGGACACCATAGAATGCATAACTTTCAATTTCTGTTACTGTTTCTGGAATAGTGATTGGCCCAATGTATTCACTTGGAGCACCAGTGGTTAATGAATTAAGATCTCCAATTTTTACTGGTTTATATTTATCAAGAAGTTGTTGTAAATTATTCTTATTTAATTTATCATCTGAGTGAAGTAAATTGAGTTGAGCAGTTGAAAATTTCGTATGTCCAAAGCCAGAAATTTTCCCACTTGAAACAAAATCATGATTATCTATTGTAATAATGTATTCTCACTCTATTGTTCCATTGAAATCATTTGCAAATCATTTTTTCTTTTTAAATTTTATATTGTTGTGAGTGTATTCGTCTAAACCATTTGTTTTAGCAGAAATTGGTTCAGTAACATCAGTTGGATATAATGAAGAGTCTGCAGCAGGGAAATTTAAAATGAATTGAATATCTAATGATTCAAGAATTTCCTTAGCATCTTTATAAGCTTTAGTGGCAAAATTTCCATAATCATCAATGAAAAATGTTTTTTTGAATATACCATTTGAGACTTGAAAACTAATCATGAATTTACCATTAATGTCATCAGGCTGAATATTTGTTATTAAAACATCTAATTCATTTCCATTATGTTGAATTGTATGAGATAATTTTTGATTAGAAATATTTATAATTGATGGAAGTTTTGATGTGTTATCACTCGGTAAATTAAATTGTGGTAAACTATTTTTTAAATCACTTTCTGAGAAAGAATCAATATTATCTTTTTGTTTTTTTTCATCAGTAGTAATATAATTACCAACTTCTCCTCTTAAAATATATGATATTTTATGATTAGAACCAGGAGCAACATATTCCATTTCAACTTCTCAGTCGATAACCCCTTTACTATCATTGACAATTAATTTAGAATCTAATATTTTAATATTTTGATGTTCATTAGTTATAAATTCTAGTTTTGCATTTGGATCAGTTAAAAATGCACTTGGAATATCATTATTAATTTGAAGTTTTGAATGAAATATTGTTTTGTTACTTACTTTATCAAGGAAATTAAAATCAGTAATATGGAATGACTCCATTCTTGCTAATCCCTCTTTTAAATCCTCATCAATTTTTTCAGTTTTGAATCCAGTAATTTCTCCTGTAAATATTTTAATTTTACTTTTAACAATTACCTCTATTTTGTATACAATTTTGCCATGAGCATCATCAGGCTTTCATTCTTCAATAACAAACGAAGGATTTTCTTTATTAATTTCCTCATTATTAATCTCTATTGATAAATCATTTAATGAAGTAACTTTTTGTGTTGCAAGTTCACCTGATTTAGCAACAATAACAACTCCCTTATTTTTAATTATTAAATCTTCACTTGTTAGATTTAAAAGTTCATTTTCACCTTTAGATAAATATCCAGTAAGAACACCTTCTGCAATTCTTACAGTATTACCGTGAGATAATTGAATTTCATATTCAATTGATCCTTTATCATCATCCGGTTTTCATCTAGAAAAAATTGCTAATATAGAGTAATCTTTATTTTTATATTTAAAGTTTATTGAACTATCACTTGGCTTTGTTATTGCACTTGGTAATTGGCTTTTATTTTGCTTGTCAAAATTGAAAATTTCCGAAATATTTATTAAATTTAAATCTGGCTTTTCATTATCATCCCCACAGGAAATAACAGCCAATACCGCAGACCCAAAAAAAGCGACTGAACCAGCAGTTAAGATTATTTTCCTCATATTTTCTCCTATTTATATGAATAAATTATACATTAAAGATTTTAAAAATAATTAATTTATTAATTAAAAAACATTCTTAATTACTAAATAATCAATAAATTAATTACTATATTCCTCCAAATCTCAAGTGGGAAAAAGATCGTTGTTTTTTTGAATTTTATTTATTTTTTTATCATGAATTTCAGTGATAAACATTTCAACAACGCCTGATGTTTCAGCGTTAAAAAAATGTCCTCCAATTGTTTGAAAAGAACTATCGGATAATGAAATATGCATGTGAATAATTCCTTCTCCAGCTATAGATCCTTTTAAAGATAAAACTTCATACTCATCATCAAATTTTTTTGTTTTATAAGATCCATCATTATTCATATATCCTATTTCTACATTTTTGACTGCTCCAATAGCTTCAATTTTAGCAAATTTAATATTCTCCAAAAAAACAATTTTTTTAATAGATTCTAAAACTGATTCTCCTCTTGAAATTTTTAAAGCTCATACGTTATTGATTTTTTTATATTCCATAACTCTCCTGTTTTGTTTAATAAAATTTTTTATTTCTATATATTTTATATCTAAGGTTACTTAAATAAATATTTTAACAATGCATAATTTTTAATAAAATAATATAAAATTTTTATTTAAATTCTTTCTTTTTATTGACATTTTTTGTAAGACTATTCAATCATTTATATTTGTAATAAAATATCTCATTTAAAAGTAATTTTATTAAATTAGATGAGAAAAATATTAAATATGAAAGTGAAAAGTTTTCTTGAAACAATCTTGAATTAGGAACAATTGTATAAACAATAATTATTACTCATATTAATTGAAAAATTGAAATTATTCAATCAATAAATGCAAAGATATTCCCGTTACCTCCAGCAGTTCCATTTTTGTAAGATGTAATAACTCACACCCATAAAGGATATCAAAGACTTACTGCCAACATTGACCTTGAAACTTGTATTAATTGAGCATG
>JABSQU010000052.1 GCA_013215685.1 Mycoplasmatales bacterium
CTGGTGAATATTTATTAAAGTATTCAAATTCTTTAAATACAAATTCATTAAATTCATTATAATGAACTTTTTTTGCTTTACCTATAAAGTTGATACTCATAGTTCCAGAACCACCAAATAAATCATGGAATGTATTTATTTTGTCTGGAAACATTTCTCATATTTGAGGTAATAGCTTATATTTATTTCCCATGTAATATACGGGACTTTGTTTAAATTTCATTTTGCTCCTTAAAATAATGTTAGTTGTTCAGTTGTTTCATTTTGCACTTCACCATCAAGAATTGAAACCATATAAGTTCTAACTCTATTTTGTGGTATTCCGAAGTCTTTTGCATTTAAATCTTTATAGGTTGAAACATAACCTAAGTTTTTTAATACAGCTATTCATTTGTTAAAGTCATTAATGTTTTGTTTTGAGTGTATTTGAGGTACATTTTCCATTAATAGTACTTTTGGTAGTATGTTAAGTTTTTTAAGACCTAAAAGTATTCTTTCTATTTCTCACAATAGACCAGAACGTGTTCCACTTTCTTTAGTCATACCTTTACCTTTACCAGCAGTTGATAAATCTTGACAGGGGAATGAATAAGTTAGCAAGTCATATCATTCCATATTTATTGGTTCAGCCTCTAAAATTGATCCATGATTTTCATTTAATTGATTTGCAACATATAAAGCTATTAAATCTTCATTACTTAAACTATTTAATTTGCTTGGGTTTTTAGAATCTAATGAAAAAGTTAAATCTTTAAATCATTCAAATATTTTTTCTCTTGGTGGTTGCATTTTGTTTACATTTTTGATACATTCTTTAAAAGCTCTATTATAGTGTAATAAAGCATAAGAAATAATTGCGGGTACAAATCATTCAGAAGTTTGTGAATGCACTTCATAACCTAAGTTTTTTAATGCTACTGCTTGAGAGCCATAGCCAGCAAATGCTTCAAATACTTTTAATGGTCTATCTTTTGGAAAATCAATTTGTTTAAAAATTGCTTCTAAGACTTGAACCACTATTGAATTACCAGCTATGAAATATTGTTTTGATTCAGGTATAAGTTTAGATTCTTGAATTTTATCAATTTGAAAATCATTAAGTCCCATTAATCTAAGTGATTCTTTAGGTATTAATTTTCTAATTCTATAATCTTTATTAAGAATTTTATGTCTACTGAATGCACCACTTGAAGTTAGGGTTGGAATTATTTCGTCTTCTCTTGAAGATACAACATTTTCTTGGTCGAATGTTTTTGAAATGATTTTGTTGTTTTTAATTCACTCTTTAATTAATTTCATATCAGAGTGTTCATCGCCATCTCTTGTTGTTAGGGTTGGAATGATTTGTGTATCTTGAATTGTTTCCATTGTCTTTAATGGTTGAGTTGAGGCTTTTCAATTCTTTATAGCTTCAACTCTTTCAGGTGAAAGATAATATTTTTCATTAACTTGAGTTTCTAAAAAATCTTTTAATTTATGTTTGAGTGGAATTGGTTTTGGTCATTTAAACTTTTTCATTTTTGCTCCTTTGTTTTTGTTCTTTTTTGAGATGGTATCTACACCTATCTGTAAATGGGTATCTTTTTCTAATGCAAAAGTAAGCCAAACAATGTTTTCTTCGCATTTTAAATTTAAATAATAATTTCTTCACTATATTCCCCTTTTTTTTCTTTCAGCATGCATTTGTTTTTCTCTTTGTTCAGCTTCATAAAGTTTTTTACCAAGATTTTCATAGTTATCTCTATGGTCTTTTTTTCTATTAAATAATAATAATTGTTTATAACGAGATTTTAATTCCATAAATTTTCTACTTGTTTTATGATGTTGATCAATTAAGTATGTATCAGTTCAAGTTTTTTTTGTAAAATCAATTTTTTTAGCCATTTAAAACACCTCCTTTCTTCATTCTTCTAATAAGTTGTTTTCAATGTAATCAATTAGCTGTTGCTTGGTCATGTGTATTATTGAAAATGCTAATGGTTGGTGGTTTGTTATGAATTTAATTAAATCAATTTTTAAGAGAATTTTTGTTTGTTTTTTAAATAACTTTTTTTCAAATTCATTCATTATCTACCACCTAAACCCTCTCTTTTTGTTAGTTCTTCAAATTCTTCTTTATTATCTAAATTATTTGTTTCAAAATTTCAAAATTTATCTCATTTTTCATAACGGAATTTTTCACTTATATTAAAGAATTTTTCTTCTATAGTTGTATAGCATTGACCAGCAAATTCAAATGAAGAATGCATGTGTTTTTCACACACAAAAGTGTTTAATTTTCTTTGTAATAATTTTGGTACTTTAAGAAATTTAACACCTGGTTGGTGGGTATAACCAGAACCCATATACTCACCTCTATCGTATTCTATTCAATCACTTAAATTAATATAAGCTTTTCAAATTTTACCTTTTTTAGTTTCATATAATTTTATATAAAAATTTCTATTTTTTTGGTTTATTAATGTTGGTCTTTTCTTTCTATCAAGACCAATAAATGCTCAACCTTTTTTTGCAGCTCAAAGTGCTAAATGTGTATATTTAAGCATTTTTGCTCCTTTCAGCTATTGTTTCTTTTGCTATATCATCTAACATTTTTTGATAATGTTTACAATGTCTACTACATCTATTGCAACACTTATGTATTGTGTATGTTGCATGATTTCCTTTTTTACACATAAACATTATTTTGCTCCTTTTTCTTTTTTATCATTGATTTCTTTTCATAATTGCGCCCTTGTTTTTTTATCAGGGTCTTTAATTTTTAATGCTTTTGCAAATTGAATTTGCTCCTTAGTTGGTTTTGTGTATGTTTTTTCAGCTCAAGGTGTCTTTAATTTTCCACCTCTATTTTTAGGAGGTGTAAATGTAGTTGGTTTTACTAAATCAAATGAATCTACCAGCATTTGGTTAGCTGCATTGATATTAGCTAGTTCTACATTTTTTATTTTAAGATATACACCATCTTTAGTTTGAGCTGATACTTCTACGGTTCATCCCATTATTTACCTCCATACAATCATTTCATGTCTTTTGTTTGTTTTGTTTCGTATTTTTTAATTGATTTTCTAATCAATGTGATTTTGTTAAATCTTCCCGCTTGCTTCATTTCTTCTTCCATATGTTTGGGAACATATTTATCTATTGTTTCAAATATACCTTTTGCATAATTTCCATCTGCACTAATGTAAACATCAACATATTTCATTCCAACAGGTTGTCCGCTTAATCTTAAATAATAATTATGTTTCATTATTTTACCCCTTTCATTTGGTATTTAATTCTTGGGAATATTGTTTTAACTATGAAGTTTTCTTTGTTTCAATTCCCACATACTCAAACTTTCTTTTTGTTAACAGAAGATTTGATATAGTATTTTTCTTTGTCTTTTTGTTTGTAGACAATGAAATTATTCTTTTGTTTTCTTTTAATTAAAGCTGCTATCATTTGAGATAAATCTTTTTCTTGGATTCTTTCAAATGCTCGAGTTTTTGTATGTTGTGTTAATACAATTCTACAAAAGGTTTTATCTTTAATTTTTGAAAATCTTTTTGTGTTAAATCTTGTTGGTCTTTCAAGTTGTCTTATGTTTAGTTCATCAACATTTAATTTTTCAGCCATCTTATTTGACCTCCTTTATTTCAAATATTTTGTATTCCAGAAAATTTAGGTCATTTTTTAAGTCCCATTTTTTGTTTTCTTCAAGAACTGCTTTTGCTTCTTCTTTGGTATCAAAGATACTTTGGTCATCAATCATACCTTTACCTTTTTTTTCAGCTAGAGTTCATTCTTTAAGTCCGTCGGTTTGTCTATCTTTTCAAACTACTATATAAGCCATATTAATACTCCCCTCTATCTAAGTCATAAACATTTTCATAGTTTTCATCATTTTTAAAATCTTCAATATTTTTAAATAAGCAAACTTGAATAAAACCAATGTTTTTAAAATGTTTATTAAACATTCTTGTTGCATGAGTTTTAGCTGCTTTCATTGTTTTAAATTGTTGATTTATTTCTTTGTATGTTTCCTCATTATTGTTTAATAGTTCAGAAGCAATTTTAAATAAACCATTATCAATATCTAATGAATCATCAAAGATATTAATTTCTACTTCTTCATTTTTTGCTTGTCTTCTATATTTGTTTGCTACTATAAATTTCATTATTTAGCCCCCTTTTGCATTTGTTCTTTTACTTGTTGAGCTATTCTTAAAGCATGACTTATACTATAAGTTGAATATTCAAAATCTTCATCAAGAATAATTACATCATAAAGTTTAGCTCTATGTTCTTCGGTTAAATCTAATTTATCATTTAATAAATTCTTGTTTTCTTTTACTCATTTTGTAATTTCCAACATTTCTACTCTTTGTTTTTCTCTAAGTCTTCTAGCTTGTGCATGTTGTGCTTTTTCTAAAATTTCCCCATGATATTTATATAATGAGTTCATTCTATCAAGTTCAGGTTTTACACCATAATATTTTTTACATTTTTCACCAATTCTTTTTTGAGATTGTGCTACTTTTATTTTTTCTAAAATGTCTATTTTGTTTTTGTTATCTCTTGTAATTCTTTCAATTGGTGTACCCTCAATTCATAGCCTAGTTTCGCCATAATTTCTAGAGATCTCCATTTCCATATTATTTCCATGTTTATTTTTACCAATAATTAATCTATAGTATTCATCTTCATCTCTATATTTATTATCAGCTCATGAAAGATTTAATTCTTCCATTAATTTTTTGTCTTGTGGTTTAAGTTTTGATAAGTCCTTAATTCTTAAAATTCTATTTAGTTGTTTGTTAATTTGAATGTTTGCTTGTTTCATAATTGTTATGTTTCCTTTTATATATTTTTATTTTGTTTGTTTGGTTTTTTGCATTTTAAATAAAATCTAAATGTTTATTAATTTTGATTGCGTTTTCATAGTCTTCAGCTGTTAAGTTTGTTAATTTGTTTAATGTTTCAATACTTGTATTTTCTAACTTATAAAGTATATCTTTCAAGTCATTAATTTCATGTCTTGTTATTTCTTGGTTTTTTTGCATTATTCCACCTCTTCCCTTACTTCATCATCTCTATTTCCTGTTTCTTCATCTAATAA
>JABSQU010000053.1 GCA_013215685.1 Mycoplasmatales bacterium
AAGTATAATTTTCTATTACATTTTTATATATGAAATTACCTATTTTTTTTATTTGTTCATCGTTATTACTCAGTAAATCAAATATTTTTATTTTTGAATTATTTCCAAATATATTAATAAGTTTTTTCTTCATTTCATTAGATTCAGATGGCCAAAATTTATCTATTCCTAAAAAATTAAATGGAATAGGAATAATTTTATCCAAGATTTTTCCTTCAACTTCATTTTTAAATTCATTTAATTCTCAAAATTGATTCATGTATTCCACAACGTCTTTATCATTTGTATGAAATATATGGGGTCCATACATATGAGTTGTAATTCCATTAATTTTTTTATCAAAAATATTTCCAGCAATTTGAGGTCTTTTTTCAAGTATTAAAACCTTTTTATTTAGTTTTGCAAACTTATTTGCTAACACAGCTCCCGACAAGCCTGATCCAATAATTAATAAATCCATAGTATCATTATACTATAAGGATAAAATTTACAAAGTAATGTTTAGAGCAATTAAAGATGAAATCAAAAATGGAATAACAAAGACAATATTTCATGTCATTAGATTTGGGGGATTATTAATAATTCCTTTCATTTATGGTTTTTCATATATATTTGCATTTTATGACCCATTTTCAAATGTAAATAAAGTAAAAATGATAGTTATCACGGATAAAAATTCTTTTTTAGGATCAGAAATTGGAGAGAATATATCAAATACAAAAAATAAGATCAAATTAGGAGATCTTGATTTAACACTAAAAATGAATCATATTTATTCAGATAATAAAAATTTGGAAAATGAAAAAAAAGATTCGTTTGTTTATTTAAGAATAAATGATACAAATGAATTAGAAAATAACATTGCAAATATAATTGCAGATGATTCAATAATACAAGATATAGTATCAACTTCTAAAATAATAGAAGAATTAAATAATCCAACAAATCAAATAGTTAAATTAACTCTTAATAATAAGAAAAATTATTTATTAGCTTTTGGAATTGATGCAGGTTCAAGCATGTATTCAACAACTCAATTTGTTTTAGATTCATTACTCAAAACAATTAGTAGTGAAAATAACATAAATCATTTATCGTGACAAGTTCTTAAAAAGAAAAAAAATATTCCATATGAAAAATCTTTAACTGCAAAAGAAAAAGATAATTATAAAAATGAATTTGAAATTATTAAAAAAGATGTTAATAAAAAAATTAATAGAGTTGTCAATGCAAATCCCTTTAACAAAGAGCAAAAGCCAATTCAAATTGAAGGGCATATGAGTGAACATACAAAATACGGATATGGTCTGGCTCCCTTTTTCATATCAGTGGCTATGTGAATAGGTTCAATGACACTTACTTTTGCAATTCATAGGAAAATTTACGACAATTCAATTTCTCCGGGGATGAGATATTTTGCTAAATGAACATTGTTGGTATTCGGAATATTATTACAAGCCACAATATTAATGATTCCATTATATTTTATAGGATTTAAGTTTTTAGGATTAAATCATTGATTTATGATGTATGGCGGCGCCATTATCACAGGAATTTTCTTTGTATCAATAATACAAGCAATTAGATTTTCAGTTTCCGGGAGAACGGTAAGTATACTTTTAGTGATAATTTTACTTGTATTACAAATGGCATCAGCGGGCGGATTATTCCCAATAGAAACACAAACTTCAATATATCAATTTTTAAACAAAATTCTCCCAATGGGAAAAACAGTAACGATTATAAGAGAATTGTCTTATGAAACAAATTGATCAAATATTATGATTAATTTTTCAATGCTTTCAATTTGATTATTTATAGTTCCAATCGGAGTTGTGGCAAATCATTATAAAACATTAAGACATTATAAGAATAATAATATACCACTTCCTCAAGGAGTTAAAAATACTAAATTATTTGAAAATTTCAGAAATTGAGGTAATTCATAATGTGAAAAACTTTTATAGCAGAACTTAAATATATTTTAAAAAATAAATGAAGAATTACTGGATTTATAATGATGCTTTTTATACCATTTGTATATGGATTTTTATATTTAAATGCTTACTGAGCACCTTTCAAACATGTTGATAAATTGCATATTGCAGTTGTTTCCGAGGATCCAATTGAAGAAAATGGTAAAAAAACTATTTCAGGAAGAATTGTTGATGAATTAGTAAAAAATGGAATTACAACAGGCACAACAAATATATATAAATATAGTGTTGAATCAAATCAATCAGTTAAAAATGATCCTAAAAAAGTGGTAGATTCTGGACAATATTCCGCAGTAATAGTTATACCAAAAGGATATTCAAAATCTCTTGAATTGGGATCAACTTTTTTAGCTGCAGCCTTAGCGCCTCCTATTTTACCAATAAATAGTCATGTCGCAAATATTGAAGCCTGAGAAATTCTTAATTCATCAACTTTGTTAAAAGCAGAACATCAAAACTTTAAAAAAATTGTTAATAAAGCTAAAGAAGATTTGAAAAAACCTAATTCAATTCTTTTTGATACGATAAATATTCACGATATATTTGAGGCAATGGCAAAAGATGTAGAAACCCAAAATAAAACATCAACATTTGAAAAACTCGACAGAATAACTTTTTATAATTCATATAAAAATTCTTATCTTTCTGGAGAAATGACAAATTATATTTCGGATTCTTTGTCATTAATATTAAAATCAATTACTCCTCTTTTCCATTCTGATACAGAATCAGTACAAAATATTTTTAGTCAAATAAAAAATATGTTGAATGGGCAAGTAAAAAATGTTTTAAGTAACACAATAACAAAAACCGCTCCAAATATAAATACATATGGAATGGGTCTTGCTCCATACTTTATATCAATTGCATTGTGAGCTGGAGCTCTAGTTATGACATTCATCATTAAAAATGAAAGACATTTAAAAGATCAATCAACAATAAGACATTATTTTGGAAAAACAATTTTATGAATTTTATCCGGATGAGTTCAATCTATAATCCTCATTAGCGCAATGTGAATTCAGGGTGTCGATTTAGGATGATCAAAACAATGGGAATTATATCTTTTTGCTCTATTTATGTCAACAATATTCACATTAACAATTCAAGCAATTTCATTTTCTATTAGATATGCAGATATTAGCGAATTACTAGTTGTAATTTTACTTGTTTTACAATTAATATCTTCATCAGGAACATTTCCTGTCGAAATGCAAAATGTAATATTTAAAATAATCCATCCAGTTGTACCATTCACTTATACAATTCATTCAATTAGAGAAATATTCTGAGATACAGATTGAATATTAATAATTAAAGATATATTTATATTACTAATATTTCCAATTATTTTTATTCCTATATCATTATTTTCAAATTATAGATTTGATAAAAAAACTCTAGTTAAACAAAAGGGAATTAAAAAATACCAATCTTTTGAAATAGATTTAGGAGATTTTTAAAATAAAAATCAGCATTATTTTGCTGATTTTCTTATTTCAATTCTATTTTTATAAACTGATGCATATGTTCTGTTTCTTCTTTTTTCGAAATGAACAAATCCATCGATTAAAGCGAATAAAGTGTGATCTCCGCCTATTCCTACATTATTACCTGGGTGGATTTTAGTTCCTCTTTGTCTAAAGATGATTCCACCACCTAATGTAAATTGTCCGTCTGATAATTTTGCTCCAAGTCTTTTTGAATGAGAATCTCTTCCATTCTTTGAACTTCCACCTGATTTAACTGATGACATAAATTACCCCTTTGCTCCCGTGATTTTTACACGTGTATATGGTTGACGGTGACCATATTTTCTTTTGTGAGTTGATTTAGCATTATGCCTATAAACAACTATTTTCTTTTGTTTTCCTTGTTTTTCAATTACACCACTAATTTTTACGCCATCTAAAAATGGTTTTCCAATTTTATTATCGTGCATCAAAACTTGATCAAAAGAAACTTCATCACCTTTTTTTCCTTCGATTTTTTCGATGAAAATTACATCATCTTTTTTAATTAAGATTTGTTTCCCACCTGTTTTTATAATACTGAACATTAAGTTCTCCTTTAGTAAGTTAGTCACGCCTTTGAGGTGCCATGCTTTAATACCTTTTTAGAACGGTTACTTTAAAAGTAACAAGTGAATTATAACAAATATTTTAATTATCTAATTACAATAAATTCACCATTACTATTAATTATTAAATGCCCTTCTAATTTTATTCCAAATAAATCGCAATAATATTTCAATCTTTTAGTTATTTTTAAATCATTTTTTGATGGATTTAAATTTCCTGATGGATGATTATGAAAATATCTTCTGGCTCGATACAGGCGAAGGCGAAATTAAAAACGCAGCATACATTAGTATGTGAGGCTTTTAATTTTAAAGTTCAACGAAGAAAAAGCAATTTTTAGAACTTCCTACAGGTTAGGAAATAATGTCAAACCCAGTATAAGGAACCAGCACTTCAGGAATTTTAATCCCATCGCCAACTACATGTAGTTCCACATTTTCCAATTTACTAAGAGTATTTACAATTAAAGGTTTTAAAGCTGAGAATTTAAAACTATCCATTCTTCCCAAGTAACCTATTGAACGTTTATTGGTACTTAATTTTAAATCAATATTTATTTCAATTTGAATTAATTATTTCTCACGCAAATCTGGTGCAGAAACTCGCCAATCGAAATTCGAAATAATTAATAATAATTATTGATACAACATATCACCAATCGAAACCACAACAAAGC
>JABSQU010000054.1 GCA_013215685.1 Mycoplasmatales bacterium
TTTTTTCTATACAATTAAAAATTCATTTTTAGTAGAAAGTAGCAATTCACAATCATCTAATACTTTTGGTTTTAGCAATTTTTCCAATTTATTTAACGATAGCTTATTTATTGATTCAACAAAAAATTCATTCTATATATTATTAATTTGTCTACCTATTATCATGATTTTTACATTACTTTTTGCATTATTAATAAATAGTTTAAAGAGTAATAGACTAAAATCCTTTATTGGAACAACTCTTTTTTCACAATTTTTTATATCTAGTTTTGCTGTGGGGTTATGTTTCTTCTTTTTGTTTGATGGAGATAAAAAAATTATTAATTCAATTTTCAATATAGATGTCAAATGATTAAATGATACTAGCGGAAAAACATCTTTAGTGACATTATCAATTTTTTTAATATGAAGATTAAGTTCATTTAATATTGTAATGATTTTTTTAGCATTATCAAAATGTTCAAAAAATGAAACGATTCTAATGCAAATTGATTCTCTAAAATATAAAGATAGATTTATTTATGTTTTCTATCCATTAATCAAAAAAACTTTATTACTTCTTTTTTATATAAATGCAATTGAATGTATTACTGTTTTTCCTAATTTTATTTTTCACGATAGTAATCGAGTAAATATTACAAATTCTTCAACAATTGTCCATTATATATTTTGAAGAATTGACGGTACATTTAATATTCAGCTTTCATCGGCAGCTTCAATAGTTTTATTCATAATTATTAATATCTTTATTTTGATTATTTATTCATCAGGTAAGATGATTAATCTTTTAAATAAGAAAAGGAAGAATTATGTATAAAAGAAAAATGGCACTTTCAATAGTAAAGTTAATTACAATAATCTTTATTATTTCTTTAATTTTATTCCCACTTTATTTTATGATAATGCACGCTTTGATATCAAATGAACAAGCAATTGAAAAAGAAGGTAGTATATTACCAAAATCATTAAATTTTTCAAATTTTTTAACAGCTTTTAAAACAGGCTATTGAAAAGCATTGCTTGTAACAATCATTTTAACAATTCTTTCCGTTTCAATTAAATTATTTATTTCAATTACAGGAGGGTATGCTCTTAATGTATATAAGAATAAATTTATAAAATTTTTAGTATTGAATTTAATATGATTCGGATCTTTACCAGAATATTCTCTTTTAATGGGATGATTTCAAGAATCAATTAATCTCGATATTTTAAAGGGAAATAATTTAATAATTTCTCTATTAATGCCTAATGTTTTTTCTCTATTTACAATTTTACTATTTAAAAATGCTTTTAGTCAAATTCCTGAAAAAATTAAAATTCTTTCAAATGTTGATAAACTTACTATCACTCAAAAAATGTTTTTATTATATTTGCCATATTTAAAAAGTCAAATATTAGTTACAGTAATATTCGGAACAATTACAGCATGAAATAGTTTTGTTTGACCATCATTGATATTAAGTAATCAAGATATGAATGTACTAAGTACATGACTAATAGGTATCGGAGATATGGGCCAATATGTTAAATTATCAAATATTCAAATGGCTGCATCTGTTTTAACAGTAATTCCAATTATTTTCATTTATTTGGTTTTCTCGAAAAAAATCAATAATAGTTTTAAAAATATTTTATAAAAAACACTATTAAACTTGCCCTAGAATAATAGATAACCTATATAGACTATAACACTTTCTATTTGGGCGAGTAAATATAAGGTTTTATAGAAAAACAACTATTTAAAATAGTTTAAATAGTTGCCCAAAAAAAGGTACAGACGCCCTTACATATGTAGGGATGTTTTGTATATGACAAAACATAAATTGTTTTCATTTTTACTCCGTGATACTTTTTATTTAATAATGACTTTCTTTTGAGGAATAACAATAAGTATATTTATTATAATCGGAGTTTCAATTAAGATTACTGATCCTAAAGTCATTCATAACGATTTATTCCCATCTAATGCTGAAGAAATTATCAAAGCTAAAATAACTGAAATTGTTAATTGAAAAAATAAATTCATTCCAAATATAATTTTTTTATATTTTTCTAGAAAGTTTTGACCATTTTGATCAATCTGATTTCAATCTTCTATTTCTATTTTTTTAGATAAACGGAAAAAACCTTTCTTTTTAAAATATTTCTTGGAAGTGATGATGTTTAAAAATTCTGAAGAGAATCAAATAAAGATAAAATACACAAACAAAATACCAACAATTATTTTCTGAGCTAAAGAGCTATCATTATAGAAGAAAATTGTCGGCAACATAATTGCTAGCAAAATAATAATTGCATAAATTATTTGGGATAAATATAGTTTTTGAATTTTTTTTATATTCATTTTTACTCCTTAATATTTTTTATTTACTTTAATTTACTTGATGAAGCTTTAAACTACTTCTATCAAATTATACTTCTTTGAATTTATAATTTCAACTATAAAACCTTATCTTCAATTTGCTGTTTTTTTAATTGTATAATTTTTTCACACAAAAAAAACAACCTTTCTGAGCTCATTATTACTGAGTTTTCTCATTAGGTTGTCCGTTTTATTGGAGTAGGTCTACATATGTAGTGTTTTATTTTTATGAATTTATATATAAATTTCATATAGTTTTTTCTTTATCAAATAATTCATTTCTTGTTGCTTCATCAACATTTTCAACTGGTATAAATCCATTGGAATTTGTAAATAAGTTTTCTTTTGGTTTTGTCATTAAATAAATATCATCAATTTTACTCAAATTTCATTGTGTCAATAATGTTTTCAAATATTCATTAAAATCAAACTTATCATTTTTTGAATATTTACTTGCATCAATGATTCTTTTGTTGTTAAAATTTGAAAATATTTCAGAAAATGCAAAATCTGATGTTCCTAAACCTGTGGTGAATGAATTAGGTTTTATTTCACCATTTTTTAAATCCTCTGAATTTCAAACATTTTTATGTTGAGAATTTTGGAATACGTCTTGATTTTTCACATGTTGCTTTGTTTCTCTTAATCCAGATCAACCTGTTATTGATTTAATATTATTTTTTACAGCTCAATTATTTAATAAAATAGCACTAGTGATGTCAAAAACTTCTCAGGCAGAATCATTTATTCCATACATAGGAATAATTCCAATTTTACTATAAGCTTCTGCATCTGTAAAACCTAGTCCTTTTATAATTTCTTTGAGCGAATTAGCGGCATTAATTGCTCCTAATCCCATTTCTCCTGGTAAAGTGAAAATTTTATCTTTTTTATTAGGTTGTCAAAAGTCCATTGTCATTATATCTATTTCATCAATAATTTTATCTCTTAAACCTTGTTCAATCATTCATTTGTTATTTGCAGAATTTATCGAACTTATATCTGTAGGTATAGTAAAAGTTACTCTAATATCTTTATATTTAGGATCCATTTTTAATAATTTAAGTGCATCCAATCTTAATTGTCTAACTTCAAGAGCTTGAGGAAGGTTATCTTTAAAGGGATTTAATCCAAAGTCTTCAGGCCATGTATCTTCTGTACCTTCTATATCAAAATCTAAATGTCTTGAGCTTGTTTTATCAATAATAGCAGCATACAGATTTTTTAAGTCATTTGCAGAATATTTTTTTAAGTAAGCATCAGCTGCTAATGAATTATCATTTCAACCTCCAAATGAATATGTATAATCCATTCCTGCTTTTCTAATTTCTGTCAAAAATTGATACAAGTTATCTCTATCGGCATTTTCATCATTATTATTGCTATTTAAATGATTAGGGAATCAAAGTGGATTTTGACCCTCAATAGATGGTATTGTCATTTGAGGATATTTTTTACTTAAATTAATTATTTCTTGATTTGCTTGATAAATAGATGAGTCTGCACTTGCGATATTTTTTGGATTAAATGCTGTTATAAAACCTAATCTAATATTTTTAATTCCTTTACTTTTTAATGAATCTATTAAATACTTACCATTATCCTTTAAAAAATTATAATCACTATATCCCATGTCATAATATGGTGCATAATAATTTTCTTTAAATATTTTATTTGTAGTTTCATTTTCTGCTTTTTGAATTTTAGGATCATTATTTCTTAATAAATTTGTATTTACTGTGGAATTTATTTGTTCAATAGAAAAATTTTTTCTATCTGTTGGATCTGATATTCTTTGTCCTTTTGAAACATTATCTTTAATAGATGTTTCTGATGTCTTCATCTTAGGAATTGTTTCTTCTGATTTATTTTTATCGGTATTGTCATTATTATTTGAATCATTTGCACCGCAAGATACAACTGCTACTAATGGTGTTGTCACAATTAAAAATGAGCCCAATATGTTTAGTGCTATTTTGTTTTTTATCATATATTCTTCCTTTTTAGCGAATAGGTTAGTTATTACTATTCAATAAAATTATATATTACACTAAAAATTGATAAAACAAGTATATACATTTATAATCAAAAATTAAAAAATATTTTTTCTTAAAGTTCTGACTCGCGGAAACATAATTTCTTTAAAAAAAAGTTTCCTGAGAGTTCTG
>JABSQU010000055.1 GCA_013215685.1 Mycoplasmatales bacterium
TAGAACATTGAAAGAGACAAGCACTTTCTGAGTACTTTTTAGTTACTTGGAAATAATTATCAATATTGTGGGAAAAATACAATTTAAAAAAATATTTGTAAATAAATCAAAGAACATTTCAAAATAGTTAATATTTTGAAATAAAAATTAAAAAATACAACACATTTCAATAAATTTAATCTTTATAATTCTTGATGTTATAATACGAATGCAAAATCAATTTAATAGAATCAATGTTTGTATATACATATTTTTCTATTAAAAAGTATTTTGAAAGGAGCCAAAAATGATGAGCAAAACTAAATGAATAATTGGAGGCGCTGCAACTGTTGGTGTTTTAGCAGCAGTGATAGTCCCAACTGTCGCCGTAGTCTATTACGGATGGGATCCAATGGGAGAAAGCAAAAAATCATCTGGTGGTAATAATAAACCAGTTGATCCAAAAAATCCAGTTAATCCAACAGATCCAAAGAATCCGGTTAAACCAGATCCGGTTAAACCAGATCCAGTAAAACCAGATCCAGTAAAACCAGATCCAGTAAAACCAGATCCAGTAAAACCAGAGCCAGTAAAACCAGAGCCAGTAAAACCAGAGCCAGTAAAACCAGAGCCAGTAAAACCAGTTGTTACACCTGAAAAATTGAAAAGCGAGTTTCAAGCTGGAGTTCATAAATTGTTAGATTCAGAAGCAATCGAAATTAACCCAAAACCATACTCTTTTGATGTCAAAAAGCATAGACATCAAGAAGATAAGATTTTATTTCCAAAATTGTTAGTAATTGATAAAAGTGAAGATAATACTAAATTACTTCCTCTAAATAAAGGGAAAAGATTAGTAAAAGAAGCATATAAAGTGAAATATTTTGGTGGTGATGGAGAAATTACAGATTTCAATGATGTTGATTTAGATAATGGTGATAAGGTTGTTGTTAATATATATGATGCATCTGATAAATTTGTTAGTGGACGTTTGTTTAATGTTTTCAGTATAGGAGATAACAAATTCGGAAAACAATCAGCTAATATAAGACCGCAAGAACCGACAGGTCTTGATAGTGGAGAATTTAGTAAAAAATTGTTGACAGGAGAAGCAAAACCAGTTGATATGTTTAAATTCTTAAATAAATTAGAATGAAATCAATCATATAAAGCAAGTGAATCATTATTAGGTGTACCTTCAACTAAAAGTTATACTAAAAAAGCTGAAGGATATAATCCTTCTAACTATGATTGAAAAAACCACTTCTACGCACCATTTGTTGATATTGAACAAGGTTTAGGAGGATGAGATTCTAATGGAAATGGATTCAATTTTGATAATATTGCTAAGATTAGTAATTTATGAAAATACAAACTATTATCCATAGGATTTCTAACTGGTGGTCCAGATAAAGGAGCTAAATTTGCTTCTACAACTGATCAAGGAGCTTATAAAACTTTAATAAATTCAATTAGAAAACAAGGAAATGATGTAGTTGTATCTCTTGGAGGAGTAGCTAATGATGATCCTTGAAAAAATGCTGACCCTATATTATTTGCTAAACAACTAGAGGGTATTGTTAAAGGATTGCATCTAAAAAGAATCGATTTTGATATTGAAGCCTCAAAACTTTTAAATGAAAAAGATGTAAAAACTGCTGCATTAGGTCTTGCAATAGTACAACAAAAACTAGAGTATGAATACAAAATGGAAATGAAAAAACCAGCTGACCAAAGAGATCCTGAAATTATGGCCCATCCATACTTAGATTTCACCTTTACTTTACCATCTGAGTATGGCGGATTAGATGGCAACGGTAGTAAAGCAATGAATATATTTGCTCAAAGTGGTGTAAGAATTAGTACATTGAATGGTATGACCATGATGATGAACACTGGTGAAGTAACTAAAAATGGAATGGTTGAAACCATTAAGGGAGCTTTAAAAGGATTTAAAAATTCAATTCAAAGTGCATACGCCGTAGCCGGTACCAATATAACAGATGAACAAGCATATTCAATGGTGGGTACAACTATCGATATCGCAAGCGATACTCATGAAGCTGAAAGATTAACTAAAGACGAATTAGAAAAAATTAAAGATTATGCTGTTAAAAGAAAAATTGGAATGCTTTCATATTGACATGTAAATGCTGATGATGATGAATTTGATTCCAAAACACAAAGCGGAGCAGGTAATAAATTTAGACCAAGAGAAGCGTACGAAGTTTATAGTAAATTTGATGACGCATTTGGTGATGAGGATAAGAGAACTGCAATTGATTTACCACAAGCAGGAGAACATTTAGTTTCTAGTTTATATGATTTTTATGATATTAATACAGAAAACTTTATTGTGCCTCCTACAACTACTGATGGCCCAGGTACTACTGCTCTTTCAAAATTGAGATGAGTTATGAGTGAAACTTCAGGAACAAGTGCCGCACTTGACGTAAAGGCATTTAGACTAGCTGGGTCTGAAGACACAGAAGGGCAATTGAAGCCAAAGAAACATCTAAGCATATCAAATAAAATAAATAAAATGATAGCTGCAACAAGAACACCTCAAAAAGATAAGGTTAGTTGAAATGAGCTACAAAAGAAAGATGATCAAGACTTAAATTACAGCAATATTTATTCACTTGACACTTTATATAATAGATTTCCTGGTACTGGTATACGTTACAGAATTGTTCAAGGAACATTAGTTTGATATGATGATCGTTTATTTAAAACAAGATTTTGAATGGAAAATTCTGATGACTTAAAGAAATATCTTGAAAATCATGATAAAAATGTTAGTGATCCAGGAGCAACAATTTATCTTGATGAAATACTGCTTAAAGATGTTACTGAAGTATAAAGCGATTTAAACTATTAGGTATAATTCATTAGTTTTTTTAAATTAAAGTATCATGTAAAAATATTTAAATTAATTTTAATAAAATTTATTCCTAAATAAAATCTTAAATAATAAAAATCCTCCAACGTTTAGTTGCGGATTTTTATTATATGTTTTGTTTAAATAATTTTATCAAAATATTTTTAAATCATGAAGTCAATAAAATTCTGTTTTTTAACATATTCAATTCTAAAAAAGTATCAAAACTAGTAGATCACAATTTTAGTAACAACATAATTTTATGGTTTTATGAGAATACTTTTTTAACCAATAAAATTTAACTCTAATCAAAACATAATCAATATTTCTATTGTTAACAAAACACCAATTATATTTTTGTATTTTATTCCTATCATTGATCTTTACTTTGATAAAAATAATAATGATAATTCATATACATGGTTATTTTTTATAAATTTTTGTTCCTGCTTTTCCATCCAAAACTTTATCAACAAGTGATAAATCTGAAATATAAGATTTTTTCCCAGTATTATTGGTAAAATTTAATGCGGCTTCAACTTTTGGCCTCATTGATCCGGCGGGAAAATGACCTGAATTTGAAAGTTTTTTCAATTCATTTCATTCAATTTCATCTATTTCCTTCGCTTCAGGTTTTCCAAAATTTATTATTACTTTATTTATTGCAGTAAGTATCATAAACACATCAGCTTTTACGAGTTCTGCAATTTTAGCAGAAGTAAAATCTTTGTCTATTACCGCATCAACTCCGACTAAACTATCGCCTTCTTTATAAACAGGGATACCTCCGCCACCCCCGGCAATTAAAATAACATTATTATCTGATAATATCTTAATAATATCCTTTTCTACAATATCAATTGGTTTTGGTGATGGCACAACTCTTCTTCAACCACGACCCGCATCTTCTTTAACTATTCAATTGTTTTCTTTTGCTAAAAATTTTGCTTCTTTTTCATCGTAGAAATTACCTACAGGTTTGGTTGGATTTTTAAAGGCTGTGGAATTTTTATCAACAATTGTTTGAGTTATTAATGATACAACCTTACCCTTAATGTTTCTTTTATTCAATTCTGTATTAATAGCATTTTGAATGTGATATCCAATATATCCTTGTGACATTGAACCGCACTCAGCAAATGGCATTGCATTTTTTATAATCTTTTCTTTTAATGCATTTGAAAAAACATTATTAATCATTCCAACTTATGGTCCATTTCCGTGAGAGACAATAACTTGATGTCCCTTTTCATATAAATCTACAATTGATTTTGCTGTTATTTTAACAGCTTCTTTTTGTTCATTGTTATTTCTACCTAGAGCATTACCTCCTAAGGCTATTAAAATTTTTCTTTTCATATTTTTCCCCTGTTTATTTTAAAAATTTTTCATTTTTTTATCATTTTTTAAGTAAATATAAAATAAAATTTAGTTTTTCAAAAGTATTTCCAAATTGTTAAAGAAACATATTTTTAACATTTAGCATTAGTTATTTTTTTATATCTACAATTTATTAAGATGACCAATTTCAAATATTTATCTTTGTGCATTATAATTATATTAATTAGA
>JABSQU010000056.1 GCA_013215685.1 Mycoplasmatales bacterium
TAATTGTAAATTCTTTCAATATATTAAATATCCTCAATATCTGAAAAATCCCCTTATATTAACGATTGATGTATAATTTCGTTGTAATTAATATTTATTAATTAAATTTTATAATAATATATATAAAGGAGAGAAATGGCTAGAATATTTGTGGCATTTGATGAAGAAAAAAATAAAAAGTATGCAGATATAGTAAGAAAAATGCTTAAAGAGTTAAATCATGAAGATATATCAATAGATCAAGAAATAAAAATTAAAGAAGAAAAATATAAATCTGATCAAGAAGTAAAAGAAGAAATTAGAAATCAATTTTTAAAAGATGTCGATGTTACTGTTATTGTAGTTGGTCCTAAAACCAATAACAACAAATATATTGATTGACTAATAAGAAGCTCAATGAGTAATTCAAATCAAAAACAAGGTGGAGCTTTTGTTGTTGTAAATACTTTAAAAAATGAAGATTCCTGAATTGTAAATAAAAAACTTATGGAAGAATACGATGGTTATGTAGGTGCTCCATGGAGAGTTTGACCTCCTAATCATGAAATGACATTTGAAAATTTATCGTGACTCCCTCACAGATTAGCTAAATCTGCAACAAATAATTATGACCAAGAGGAAGCAAATCAAAGAATATACAATTATGCTATTTTTCCAATTATCCATTATGCAAAATTGGAAAGCAATATAAACATTTTAAGATATGCAATTCAACAATCGCTTGAATTACAACAATTAAATAGAGGGAAATGAGACACCTTATCTCAATTAAAAAGAGATGAATCTATACCAAAAGTTTAATCTCAAAAATAAAAAACAACATTCGAGAAAAACATTCTTGAAACCAGAAAAAAGTTTATAGATAGAAAAAAATATGGAGAATTCAGAATTATGATCGATGGAAAAAATATAGAAGGTCAGCGAGATATAAATGTTGATATAGAACCAAAAATGAAAATAGGTTATAAAACCATGATTCTCAAATTCTTTTATCCTCTAATTGTAGATTAAACTAGGGAATATCGGAGATGGAAAATAATGAAAAAAATAATATTATTACCAATAAGAGAACCGTGAGCTACGAAAATAATAGAAAAAGGAAAAAGAATTGAATTTAGAAATTGAAGACCTAACTGAAAAATTGGTCAAGAAGTGTGGATAATTGCAACAGGAAAAGCAAAATCACCAAGAGAAATAATTGGTTCCTTTGAATATTCTGGTTATTATGAACCTACCATTAATAAACAATTTACTAAGAATCAAATTAAAGAATGAGGTGGAAATTCAACTACAACAGGTTTAATAATTTCGAATGTCACTAAATTTAAAAAACCACTAAAAATGTCATTATTAATAAAAAATACACCCAGAAAATACATGAATATAATTTTAAATGACCAACAAGAAAAAGATTTTTCAAAGAAATATAATGAATTTGTTATGCCTATTATTTAAATAACAAATTAAATAAATCTTACAATTTAATGTATTACAAAAATGCTGCATTCAATATTTCATTAAGCAAGGACTTTTGTGTGAAAATTCTTGACAAATTAGTAAATTCTCTTAATTTATTTGCTAATGGAGACTGAAAATTTATTGCTAAAATAAAGAATTTATTGAATTTAAGATTCAAAGAGGTTATTTTGGCAAGAATATTCTTATATTTAATAATTTATTAATTTTATCAAAAAAACATAAGGCTCTATAATCATTAATTGCTAGTTAAATATTTCAAAAATAAATATAAAAAATATATGTATATTCATATAGATTTTATTTTTACTTGTATATTAAATATGATATAAATTAATAAGAAGCATTAAGAATGAGGAATTCCCCTAAAATATCGTGCTAAACTATATAAAATATTTTATATAGCAGAAGGGGAAAAATGAAAAAATTAAGCAAATTAACAATCGGTATAGGTATCGGTTCACTTGCGACTACTGCAGTAGCAGGATCATTAATTGGAGTTTATGCAATAGATAGATCGTCGACTTCTGTTAATGGTGTACTTAAAAACATAAATTCAGAATTAAATACATTGTCATCTTCAACAGGTGATATAGATTCTGAAATTGAATTTGATGAATTTTATGAATTAACAATGTCACAATTTGATGAAGGAAGTGCAGCAAGTAATACTACCGTTATCTCTGAATTGATATCACAATCAGACAATCAAATTAATCAAATTGTAAATGACATAACAAATCAAACAGTGCCAGGAAATACATATACATTTATTGGGAATCAAATGCAAACATATTTCGATGAATTAACTAATTTATCAGCTCAAATTGCATCAGGATATGTTGGTAATCATGATATTAATTACTACAAGACTCTAATTGATGAAAGAGTTGAAACAGTAATTTTTGATTCTAATACAGAATCAATGAATACTAAAATCACAGAAGCTAAAGACGAGATAGCTCAAGTAAATAATTTTCTAGCAAACGAATTAAGTATTCTTAAACAAAATCTTGAAACAGAAATACAAAATGTTCATGCAGATATTGTTGAACATAAAGATGATAATCACAGTGCATTACAAGCTCTTAACACTCAACTTATGACAGAAATAAATGCAATTGGAACATTAGGGCAAGCAGAAAGAAATGCTATTTCGTCACAATTAACTAGTCAATTGTCACTAATCACCACTCTTCAGAATATGGCGAATGAAACATATGCTGAGTTAGTAAGTTCTAATGCAAATACAAATGCATCAATTGATTCTATAATAGAAAAAGCGAATCAAATGGAGCTAGAACTTAGTCAATTAAATGCATATTTAATTAATTTTCAAACATATGTTAATGATGAAATGACTACTTTGAAAAGTGAAATTGATCAACAACATTTAGTTACTTGGGAATTAATAAATGCTAATTACACAGATATATTCACAAATCAAATGAATATTCAGAATAATTCAAATATCATAAGCGATATTTCAACCAATTTATTGAATCTCGAAACTAAAATTCAGGAAAATAAGCAAAATATTGCAGATTTAGACGCTAAACTTTTAAATGCTCAAGCTGCATTAAATGCAAAAGATGAAGATTTAGATCAAAAAATTGATACTAACATGCGTCTAACTACTGAAAACATAGCAATAATCACTGCTAGAATGAATGAACATGAAGCAGCTCTTGATGTTATACAATCTGCCCTTGATGCTAACGATGCTTTAATAGCTGAAAACCAAGCGTTATTATCAACAGTTCAAAACTCAATTGCAAATATATACTATTTAATTGACCAATTAACAGCATTAGCTAATGATAATCAAGCAAAAATTTGAAACATTGAATCAGAAGTTCAAGCTTTAAGAAGTGATCTTAATGATTTATCTAGTGATATTATCTTCTCGACAAACTTCATAAACGATGGATATGATGATTTATTTACTCAAAGATGATATATTGATGATATTAAAAAATATAGTTCAATTAGATTCATTTATGAATTAGATAACGATAATTTTTCTACTACAACATTTGATGTGGCGCTTATACCTGGTGATTCAGGTATAAGAGTATATAATCATGACGGAACTATATTCCAAGCTCATGAGTATTCAATGAAAGCAATTGTTGATTTAGATAATAATTTTGTACAATTAACAAGTCCAAGAATATCAACTTTAGGAATTAGAGGGTATCAACCAGCACCTTTAGGAGCTAAAATTTTATCAGTTATTGCCAATAAACTTTCATAATTTTATCCACACAATAAACACATAAAATTCGTTATTAATATAGCGGATTTTTTATTTTTAATAATAAATCACGAAAGTAAAATATTCCTATACTTATTTACGAAAAAAACTTTTCATTTTCATGTAATTGGAAAATCATACAAAAATATTATTGTAAGAAAATTAATGATGAAGACATGTATTAAGATTATTAACACAATAAATATAGATTATATGGCTTAAGCATTCATGAGTTACATAACCAATAATG
>JABSQU010000057.1 GCA_013215685.1 Mycoplasmatales bacterium
TTTAATTATATTTATTATTTTTTAAGAAATAGTAATTAATTTTTCAATTCCTTTTTATTTGACACACCTATTAATGTTGTGATACATATAATTAAAATCAAAGTTAAAAAGAATCAAGAATATCAAATAGGAGGAAAAGAATTTGATATTTCAAAACTATTTAGTTTATTTAACTTATTTAATTGCTCTGTTGAAAGCAATGAATAATCTGGGTAATATATTATCTTCTCTTTTTTTGGAGTTGTTACTATATCAGTCACATCATCTTTGGATGGGACCTTATCTTTTGGGTCTTTATCTTTTGGACCTTTATCTTTTGGACCTTTATCTTTTGGACCTTTATCTTTTGAATCTTCATTTTTAGATGGATTTTCATTAATTAAAGTGTAATTATCATAATTGATTTTTCTCATAACTCTATTTATATTAGAAATGATGGGGAAACCTTCACTATTATAAGAAGTTTTAATTTTATCTAAACCATTGTTCTGATGATCAACATAATTTGAATACATCAATAAAATCAATAATTCTTTACTGGGGTAAATCGATGATGCAGAATATTTATCAATCTCTAATTTATCATTTGGAACCATTATATACTTAACTTCTTTATTTTTTTCATAAGTTATTGAAAATTTAGTTTCATCATTTACTACAGTTTTTTGAAAGGAAACTTCACTTCAATCAATCATTGGTTTTTCACTAGGTTTAAAAATGTTATTAGGATAAAAAGTTGATAAATATTTTTCTTTCTCCTCTAATTTAGTACTGGCTTTTACTAATGAATCATATATATCACCTTTTACAGGAGAAAAAATCAAATCTAATAAGCGTGAAAAATTGGATCAATTTAATTCTTCAATTCCTTTAATGCTTGTAACAATTTTTGTAATATTATTAATCATTTGATTGTTATTTAATAAATCACTAGGCACTGGATTGCTTAACTCTAATTCATGAAATCATTCTCCATATTCGTCACTAGTACTATAAAGCATGTCTCATACAAGTGGCACAATGCTTGGCATAAAGTAATTTTCTGATAATAGTGCAAATTCTTCGTATTTACTTGAATCTTTTTTTAATATTTTAATCGTTTTGTGGTCTATTCCTTTTCTTGAATTTTCAAATGTGGAATTTAATATTCTATTATTAAATTTATGATTACTTTTTACCAAGTCACTTGAGTAAATAGATTTAGGATATGTTGTAGAAACAAGAGAACTAAATAAATCTACATATGAAAATTTTGCATTTGATCTAAAGGGGTGAAAATTGGATAAATTGCCATAACTTTTAGGAGTTAAAGTGATGTTTTTTAGAGATTTAGATTTGGAGTCTATATCTAATAAAGTGAATCCAGGCGGACGGTTGTCACCCATTTTGGAACTCATTCTATAATCTGTGTTTAGAGCCTGTAAAGTGATTCCAATACCAGGCATTATCACGAAAAACAAAACAATGGGAAAAACAGATTTCGCAACACCAATTAGATAAAAAAGAATCGAACAAATCATTGTAAAAGTGAATAGTACCATGATATATGTTGGTAGCATTAACAAAGCAATTTTTAAATCAAAAAGTATTTTTCCAGATGTATTGTTAAGTGTTGAAATAATAAATAATGATATGAACAATATAACACCAAAAATTGAACAAATTGTTGTGATCGAGCAAATTTTACCAATAACAATATCTCTACGTTTTTTTATTTTACTAATCAACAAAATATCTGATCAGCCCTTGCCAAAAACTTTAAATGCTAAAATAATTCCTATTGACATTGCAAATAAGAATAGAAAAATAGGAATAATTATAAGTTGACTTTCACTGATAAAATAAGTAAAAGTCTGAGTTAAATATGAGTCATAATTTGGTGCATCTACATTTTTATCTGGTCTACTCATTTTTCATATTAATAAAATAAGGCTAATATTTAATATAAAAAACAATGGGGCTAGTACTCATAACAATTTGTCTTTCAATAGTTTTTTAGTGTAAAGTTTATAAATCTTATTCATAATTGTTCCTTTTTGTTTTTATATTCAATTTTTTATTATAAAAAGAAACTAAATCTTCAGCTTTTTTCATTTTTCTTTGTGCTACAATTTCTCCATTTTTTAAAATTATAATTCCGTCAATAAAATTCTCTAATTCCGCCAATATATGAGATGAAATTAAGATAGACGTCTTTTTGTTTTTATTAATTTTTTTTAATAATCTAAAAAAATTGTATCTTGTTGATGGGTCAAGATTAGCAACAGGTTCATCCATTATTATTAATTTTGGATTCGAGAGTAGAGCTTGAATTAATAATATTTTTTTTTGCTGTCCAGAGGAAAGTTTATATGGTTTTTTATTGATTAATTCATATATTTCCAAATATTTTAAATAGTATTCTATTTTTTTTATTGCCTCTTCCTTTTTATTTTCACCTGACAAAAAAGAAATTTCTAATAAATATTTTTTAACGGAATAACCTTGTGGAAAAGTTGCTTTTTCTGGAATATATGAAATATATTTTTTGGCTTCTTTTGTATCGTGGTTGTAACCGCTAATAGTAATTCGGCCTTCAAAATTCAATCCTCCTATTATAGATTTGATTAAAGTTGTTTTTCCAGCTCCATTGTTGCCAATTAATCCTCAAATTTCACCTTGATTAAATTTACAATTAATATTTTTCAGAGCTAAAAAACTTTTAAACAAGCTTTTGTATTGTTTATTTAAATTTTCAATTTTTAATAATGTGTTTTCAGTTGTATTTTCTTTCAATAATGTGTTTTTAGTTGTATTTTTCTTCACACATATATTATAGTGTATAATTAAAGATTAATTTAATTTTATTTTGCGGTGTATCAGTGCTATAATAAATCTGATAGAAAAATAAAAAATATATCAATAAATCGCAAAAAAAAGGGGAAAATTATGAATACCAAAAGAAAATTAAAAATGACTTTAATGTGCGGCACAATCGGAGTTATTGCTCCTTTAATAACAACAGTTACATTAGAATATAATTCAGCCAAAGAAGAAAACGGAGCACTAAATGGAATAAAAAATCAAAATTTATCTGTTGTTCCAAGCGCTCAATATAATAATTACGCAGTTCCTTTAAATTATGAAGAGGGTTATCGTGAAGGCTTTTCTTTTAAATTTAAAAAAGAAGATCTTGGTCCTTTAAATGATAAGCTATTAGAACAAAATATTATAGGTCCTCATTCAAATAATACAAATTATGCATATTTTACTATCCGAGATTCAAAGGGATATAGAATTCATAAGGGTCCATGAAAAAAAGTTTATATAAATGATACAGATAGCCATAGAATTGTTGATTTGGATTTCACTTTGCAAGACATAGATAGTAAAATTTCTGTATTTCAAAATGATGAAGCTGTATACTTATACCAAGGTTTGTATGATGACGGATATTTTGAAACTAGCCCAAGAATAAAATTGTTTGATACAAGCTTCATTTTAGATACTTTACCTATGGCAAAAAAACTTACAGGAATCAAACTAAAACTAAGATTTTACGAACACGATGATACTGGATGAGCAGATATACATTTAAGTGATTTTGAAATTAGAGATTTAACAATTGACTTTGCAATGTAAAGATTCAAAAGTTAAATAAGTATGTAATTAGCCAAAAAGAATTAGAAATAATTTTTCAAAAAACTCATGTCAATCAACTTGAGTTTTTTATTAATATAATTTTTCATTTAATAAAATATTCTAATTTTATATTACCGCCAATTTTAATTTCCCAAATTTAGTAGAATTGAAACTATATTCGCAATGTTATTGAAATCTAAAGACTGAATTGACCTAGATTAGTTATCTTATTCAAAATCTATCAATATTTTCAATATTAAT
>JABSQU010000058.1 GCA_013215685.1 Mycoplasmatales bacterium
AAAGAATTTTTCTCTATTTAGCTCATTTTCACCAAATCTGAATTGATTTAAAAATAAAAATACTGATTTTGAATTACAAATTTCTAATGACTTATCATCTACCATTCCAGAAAATATCGATATTTACGAAAAAGAAAAATCCATTCTAAAAGAAAACACATTTATAATTAAAAAAATCATTGGACCACAAATAGATTACAATAATTTCTCATCTAGATACTTGTATATTGATGATGTAAAAATTTCTAAAAGATTGTATGAAAGTAAAAACTATTGAGATGTTGATCCTAAGACATTTGAAAATATATTAGGAATTGACACTGTTACTGGAAGATTTTATTCTACATTACAAAATAGTCCTGATTTTTTAAAATTATCCCCAACTACTATCGAAAATGATTATGAAAACTTCTATAATCAAGCAAAATTAAATGCTTCAAAAGAATTTAGTATTATTAGAGATTTAAGTAATATTGATAAAAAGGATATCAAATTAGAATTAAATAAATTCATTTATGTTGATCAAGTTCAGAAAAAAAGTTTTATTAATAACAATATAATTTATTGAAACATTAACCCTAAAACAATAAAATTTGCATCAAACGACCATACGCATTTTTGAACAAGCATTTCTAATATAACTGCATCCGATATTGAAACATATAACATTTCATATTATGATTTTTTTGGAAAATTCGATGATTGAAGTGTAATTTTAAAATCTGAAATAATACCACCTAGAATTGACAAAGTCAATTTAGTTTACGATGACTACTTAATTTTGGAGCCACACTGAAACTTTCAATCAAACAATTATAATTACTCTATTGATGCATATAGAAAAATGTATCCTTCTAGAGCAACAAAGTTTAAATATTATTCTCAAAAAAGTAATTTAATTTATTCGTCAATTGATCATATACTTGCCTCTTCTCATAATATTTCAGAATTTAATCAATTGCCAGATGATATTATAAATAGTAATCTAAAAGTATTTCACGATGATGAAAATTCAATTAATAATATAACTGATAAGCAAAATATTGATGATTATTTAAATAATAATATTAATTCTGAAAGTAAAATAGTTAAAAAATGACTTGCCAGACCTACAATTTCAATTGATGGAATAAATGTTGGACTATTTTTATTTAATGAAAAATTTTATGTTAATTTTGATATTTCAAATATTAAGTATGTTGCATTAGATAAAGTAAAAAATGAATATCAATATTTCACTTCTAAAGACTTAATACCAAGCAATTTAGTATCTGATATAGAAATTTATGCTTATTCTGGAGAAGGTCAGCCCTCAATAAAGTCAATACTTAATCCAAGTGTTGGTGCAAACCAAAGAATGAGAATGAAAATAAATAATGGCATTGTTATAAATGCAGTTATTGATAGTAATCAATTAGTTTGAGATTTCTCAGATACGAATTTTCAATTGTCAGATATTAAATATGTAGATAACAATAATAATTATTATACAGACCCAATACTTAAAATTATTGAAAATAGTGGTGGATCTATGCCTAAAGGCTTATCAAGTGTTAAACAAATGAACTCAATACAGGTAAAACCACCAGTTGATTCTAAATTGTTGAATCCCGTTATATCTAATAATATAGATGAAATAAATCAATACGATAACATATTCATTGATAGTATTCAATATAAAAGAAGAGTATATAGATCATTAGTAAATTGAGTATCTGATAATTCTGAAATTGCAGATATCTCCTACATTAAATATCAATTAATAAGTAAATTTGCCGATGGCAGTAGCAGTGAAACAAATTATTTTTTCACAAATATAAAAAATGCAAAAGATTACTCTGAAGAAAATTATTTAAATGGAAATACGAGAATAACAAATAATATTACCCCGTCAATGAATTACAAACCATTTTTATTGGAGGCTCCTACAGCTGCTGATCAGAAATTAATTATTTCTAATGGAAATGAAAATGACACAGAAGTTAAAGTTATTAAGAAAAATAATGAATTTTATTGAGATGATAAGCAGAAGGAATTAATCAGTAAAATAAAATTTGTAAATGAGGATAAATTTGGAAATTTAAAATATTATGTCAATTTAAATTCTAATAAATCAGATGAATACAATTCTGTCACAGATGTAGAAATTAGTCCAGATATATTTGCAAAAACAAATGCAGAAAATAAAGAAGACAAAAAAGACTTGATTAATAATAAGAAGAATACTCTTTACATTTTTGTCGGAATAATAGGATTAATTGGTATTGTTTCTATAACAATGTTCATCTTCAAAATTAAATCCATTAAAGGAGGTAAATAATGAAAAAAAATAGAAAAAAACAGCACCCATTAAAAGTTTTTCTATATTCAATATCATTATTATTTTTGATATTATCATTTTCATTTCTTGGTGTAAAATCAACACATTTACCACTAAAAAACAACATTAATGAATATAATAATTCAATTACAATTAATAATACTAATAGCAATAGGAATAATTTAACTGCAAACAATGTTCAAAATTCAACGTCAACAAATTCAAGTAATGAATTAGATGATAATGATATGAAACCATTGTATAAAGAGGTCGATAAAGTCAACACAACAGGATCGTTAATGAGCCTTGGAAAAATAACAAGAATTTCTTTATCAGGTTTTCATGTTGTAAATGATAAAGTAAATATAAATGAACTTGAATTTATTGATTCAAATAATTCCAAACTTGAATATGAAATTAAAAAAATTAATTTCTTTAATTCAAGAGATAAAACAATATCATTAGACACTGATGCTACAGACAATTACAAATTAAGTGATGGAGATTTTACAAGTAATGAGAATCATTCTCTTCAAATTTCAAATATAAAAAATGCAAAAAGTGTTTCATTAGAAATATTTTTGAAAAAACCATCTGTGTTAAAATCAATAAAAATTTCTGAAAAAGTTAATGATAATTCTAACCGACATTTTGGAGAATTAGCATTGATGAATGAAGCGGAAAAAATTTATGTAACAAACAATATCCCTGATATTTTTGATGACACCAATAATGATATAAATGGTAATTCTTTTAATTTGATAATTCATAACCAAAGTATAGATTGAGATAAATTTTCAAGTTCCTATATTGAGGATGCTCCTATATTATTTATTCCTGATTTTTCTAGAATAAATCAGAAATTCGATTCTAACAATTGAGTCATTGATTGATTTGCTGAAGGAGATGGAGAAGACGAAAATGGAGAAAGCGAAATAAAAGCTGTACCAAAAGTTCATGGTGGATATCAAAATACATATTTTACCTTAACTAACATTTTTGACTCTTCCAAAACATTCAAAACTAAAATAAATAATAGCGTTAATCTAAATATAAGACAAGCAATCAACATTTTTAAAGATATAACAGATGAAGGAATTCATAGAACATTAATTGATATTTTCAAAAGTGAATTACCTTCATTGAATTTCAGTGATATTGAATTAGATTTAAATTATGAAAATTTCAATAAATTATTAAATAAATTAGTTCTTAAAAACAATTTTGATTTAACAATTTTCTGGTCATCTTTTTTATGTAATACTGGGCAAAAAGGCCTAAAAAGTGACTTTTCCACCCCAGTGCTCATCTAAGAGGAGATTTTCAAAAACAGTGGAAATTTTCCATTTTTTTGAAAGTTTTTTCAAAATCTATCTTTTTGACCTTTTGGGGTGAAAAATTACATTTTGGGAAAAACAAATACCTTTTTTGGATGATAT
>JABSQU010000059.1 GCA_013215685.1 Mycoplasmatales bacterium
ATAATATTATAAAAATATTTCTTGCAAATTAACTCTTTATCAGTGAAAGAAATGTTTTAAATAAATATGTATGAAAAGGTAGAAATGTCATATTAAATGATTTTATTCAATCACCTCATTTTTTAATATCTTCTTTTCTAATAAAATATGCGATTGTAAAATCACTAAATTTTTCTTTCGAAAATAAAATCATATAGTGATTTTTCTTTTTCACATATGAAAAAATATCACATTCAATATTATTTATATTACAATTATTTTTTTGTTTTCAAACTTATCTTGATATTCGAATTTACCATCATTCATTTTTTGCAAAACTTTTTGCAAAAGTTCATCATTTTTTCTATTAAATTTGCTCAAAGTACACATATGCAAAATTCTAATTTTTCGATTATAAAATTTATATTTTGAGAACAAAGTTAATCATGTCGTTAAGGGGGCTGTTATCAAAGTAATAATTGCAATGAATAAATACTGCTTTCAAAGTTCCATTCTTAAATCCCTTCATCTAAATTATATTCTCAATTTATTACGATTTTAATTTTCAATAGCTCCATCAATAAATAGGCCAAATATTTGAAAATTTGTTGAATAAATAGGTATCAAATTATGAATAAATTCTATTAAATACCCTGTAAGATGAGAAGTTTAATCACGATATTGAGTAGAAAAATTATTGAGTAACACTGACAAAAAATTTGATATAAGCGCAAAATATTTATTCATTAAATTTCTTTGATTCGTTTCAATAAATAATTGCATCATTGGGAAAACAATCTTTAATTTCTTTGTATCATTGTCATTTTATTGTTAAATAATCTTTGTTATCTATGCTAAGTTCTTCATTGTTTAATTTTAGAGAAAGCAAGTTCATAAAATTACTCAATTCAGTTACTTCAAGTCCAATATGTTTATTATTTTTAGCGCCCTTTAATGATTTTAAATCTCACTCTTTCTTTTCTTCTGTTGTTAGCCCTACCATTAATGCATCAAAAACTTCCTTTTTAATTTTAATATCCTTCATAGAATAATTATAAAATAAGGGAAATGTATGTTGCCCAAATTTATTAATAAAAAATCATTAGCAGAATTAAATTTTTTATTTTTTTGATTTATCAAATCCTCTTTTATTATATGAATTTAGAAATTAACTTCAATTATGCAAAATTCTCCAATATCAAGAGATATTTGAGTAATTTAAATTAAATTATTCTACTCATATTTTTTCTTCACAAAAAACTAATTTTCATATTTATCATTATCACAATTTATGACTACACAAGTTTAATATATAATTTTTTTAAAACTAATAGATTTATAATTAATATATGAATAAAATTGATTTACACATACACACAAAGCACAATCCGGGTGAACCTAATGATAAACGATATATTGAACCAATTGATTTCAAAAAAATAATGAAAAATGCAGGAATTTCAATAGCTTCTATAACTAATCATAATGATTTTAATGTTGAATATTTTGAAAAATATAAAGGTGACTCATACTTGCTTTTGCCAGGAGTCGAATTGGATGTAAATGACAGTGGCGGAAAGAGATTTCAAGTTAATGTTATTTTTGATGCATTATCTGCTAAAAATCTTGAAAAAAAAATAAAAAACAAATTAATATCTCCAAAAAATTGTTTGAGTAGAGAAGAATTTATTAATTTATTTAAGGACGAAAAATGTATTCTCTTTTTTGATTATAAATCGGGAGAAACAAGAATAGATATTCATGAATATGAAAACATGATTGACGAAATGAATTTTCCCGCATCAATTTTAGACTCAAACAATGTAAAAACCCAGAGATTACTAATGGCTCATGAATATAATTCTTTGATTGGATCAGATTTAAAAGATTGAAGTAATTATGTAGAAAAAGATTCAATTAAATTATTATCCACAAATTTGAAAATCGATAATTTTAGGACTCTTTATTTGCTACTTAAAAGTGATAAAGATACTTTAAGTAATCTTATAAAAAATATAGATGTTAATGAATATAAAATTGATATTGAAGGAGATAAATTTGATATAAAAGTTGCAAAAGATTTAAATGTAATAATTGGAGATAAGGCCACTGGAAAAACGAAAATATTAAATCAAATATATGATTTAGCGTCTTCTAAAGGAATTAATGTATCAAGATTTTTAACAGAAAATAAAGAAGATGTATTTAAAGACATTATGAATGAATCTTCTTTAAGCGAAAACGTTAGTTCAAAATATAAAAAGATAGAGGAATATATGGATTCTATATTATCAATAAAAAATTCTTCGGTAGTAAAGCCCAGTTCAATTAAAGATTTTTTGGAACAAGAGGATAAAAGCGGAATTTTGATACAAAATACAAAATCAATGAATGAATTGCCGGTTGATTTTTCAAAAATCGAAAATTTTTTAAAATCTATAAATAACTTAATTAATGACATTGATAAAATAAAATGAACTAATGAACTTAGTATGGATTTGTTCAAAAAAAATGTTAATGAAAAAAGAAGGGAAATTATTGATTGATTTATTAGAACTAATATTATCAAAATAAATTCAATATTTGTTAATAAAGTTGTATCTGAATTAAAAAAAATTATCGATAAAGGCAAGGGAATTAAACCCGATATTTCATCAACGGGTCTTTTTGAAGAATTTAGTAATAAAAAAACAACAGAAGATTTAATTGAAAAAATTAATCGTATGAGTTTTAATGATGTCGAAATCAAAGAATCATTTCACTTACAAGATGTTGGTGAGATAAAGTTGGCAAAAACATACCAATTTACACCTCCTTCAAAAAAATTGTCTGCGAAAAATAAAATACATCATAATGTTTATGACTGAAATAAAAATGTTTTTCCTTTATTTTCCAGGGATTTTTCTTATGATAATCTTGATAAATTCAAAAATTATTGAAATGACAACAAAGATAAAAAAATCCTTAAGGCTAAAATGGCATTTTATAATAAGGATGAATTACCATGGGATAGAACTCCCTCTACAGGACAAAGGAGTATGATCGTTCTACAAAAATCCCTAAATAAGGATGCTGACATGTACATATTAGATGAGCCATCAGTACATTTGGGATCGAATGTTGTTACTGAAATTATCAATAAGAAAATAGCAGAGCTAAAGAGATCTAAAAAAACAATTATTATCGCTACACACAATTCAAGTCTAGCATTGAATTCCGTTCCATTCAATTTAGTGTTTCGTGATAGCGAGAATAACGGATATAAAACTTATTATTCAAACATTGCATCGGATGAATTTGTTTCTCTTGATGGAAAGAAAAAAAATTTTAATGATGTCGTAATTAAAATATTAGAAGGCGGAGATAAAGCACTTGGATTTAGGAGGGGAATATATGAAGGTAAATATAAAAATTAAAAAACCCAATATTATTTTTGAATGTAATGAAAATGAAATTGCAATTATTGATATAAATTCTGATTCAAGAGAACAAATGACTAATTTGAACAAATGAATTCTAAAAAATATCAATGATGAAATAATATTTGATGAACTTGAAAAAAAAGAAGAAATAACAAATATGGTTGCAAGAAAAATTGTTGATGTTATTTCAGAGGAAATAAAAACAATAAGAAAAAAATTATGCATTAATTCGTAATTAAAAAAAGTAATTTTACTTAAAAGGAAATTAGCATAAATTTATGTTTATC
>JABSQU010000006.1 GCA_013215685.1 Mycoplasmatales bacterium
GCTAGTAATAAATTTTTACCAATATCATCATTTATACCATTATTAATGAAATAATTTTCCTCAACATATTGATTTAAATATTTGTATGTTGGTGTATAGTTGACTGAATCAAAATTATCGTATAAAAGATTATCTGCATTAACATAATTATTTTCAGGTTTTATAGTTGAATATTTAAATAATTTTCTCAGTAAATTATAAATTTTATCTGTTTCCAATTTTGATTTTTCTAAGTATTTAGGAATAATAATTCCATCTAATAAAAACGTTGGATTTTCAGGAATTATAAAGCGAATCTTATTCTTATTAGATTCATCGTCGCTTCCTCCGCCATTATGTGCATAAAGAGCATCTCCGTTGTAAATCATTGCAACATCAGCATTTTTTGAAAAAGAATTATTTTTTCAATTAGGTAATAATGATGAAAGAGAATCTACGCCAGATTCTATTCAAGAAATATCGTTTGGAGCACCAAATGATGAAAAGGATTTTTTTAGTCCATTTAAATGATTTTTAGCTTCATCTAGTGATTTAATTTCACCAGTAAAAATTGTGCCGTTATCATTTTCAGAGCCAATCATTAAATTATCTCTCATATAGTCGTTTATAATCAATTTATTAAAACCAATGTTATTTAATTTATCCAAAATTCCTTTGTAGGTTTTTTTTGGGAAAAGATTGTCAATTGAATTTTGATCTCCTTCTTTTAATATTTTTAATGAGTTCTCTTGTCCTGGTTTCGATGTTACTTTAAAAGGATTAATTGCTATTAATTTATTTTGAATAAAATAAGGAATCATGTATTCTCAAAGTTTATCACTTTTATTATCATCATCAATATCAGTGACTGGTTGATTATCATTATCCATTATTTTCTTCCCATTTGAATCTAATTTATACAATGGGAAACTATCAAGTAATTTAAAAGTTTCATCAGTATAAATTTTTTTCAATTCTGTCTCTCATTGTGATTTGTCCTTTGTAATTCCGAAAATTTTTGAAAAATCAATTTTAGAAATCTTACCTTTTCCTGCAAGAGAACTATTAAAATAATCAGATCCAACGCCACTAATGATTTTTTTATCATTTATAGCTTGCTCTAAATCAGGAAGATCTGGAAATTCCGAATATGTAAATGATTCTTTAATTAAATCAACATTTGATTTTGCCATATAATCTACATAATTATAAAATTCTAAATGAGATTTTCTCAAAGAACTAAATGGTGATGAACATGACGAAACAATTATAGAGGGAGTAAAAATCAAAGGAATAATTCCAAGAGTAATTAATTTTTTTCTTCTCATTAGGAACCAACTTTCATTTTTTTGTATTTCTTTACTTTCTTAGAATTTTTGATACTAATAATTATTGAAGAAGATAGTGTGATTATTAAAATTATTGTCCCCATAGCCATTACTCAAGGTTGAAGTGACCCTTCATACATTAATTTACCTATTGTAGTTTCCTTTGAAACTATTCTTGTAATTATAAAGTCATCAAAAGAAAGAGATATAGAAATTATTAATGATGCTAATGATACTGGAAGCATGAATCTAAAGTAAGTTTTAAATCAAGTTTTTATTGGTCCATAACCCAAATCTTTAGATGCCTCGAATAAAGATGCTTGAAATTTTTCACTTCTAGGATACATTATTGAAATTGCAAAAGGAATAATCATTGTAACTTGTGAAATAATTAATCTTTCATATCCAGAATTACCAAATTGTAATGTTCCAAACATTACACCAAAAGCAAGGGCTAATGAAATAGCGGTGATAACATCAGGATTAATTAATGGAATGTTCGAACTAGATTTTACATATGATTTAGCAACAATGTTTTTTTGCCTTCACAATCCAAATACAGTTAATAAAGATAGAGTTACAACAATTAATGCAACAAAAATTGCTATAAAAGTTGTATTCAAAATTGCATATGAAATATCAGAATCATTAACAAGTTGAGATCATCCTTCTCCAGATAATTTAAATTTTGATGACATGTTACCTTTTTCTTTTCCTTCTGAAAAAGAATAAATTGCTCCAATTAATAATGGAATGTAAAATAAAATTAAAATTAAATATATATATGATTTTTTGAAAATTTTACCCATTTATACTCCTTTTTATTTTTCCAATTAATATCGGCATAAAATATATTAATCCATAAACACTCATCATAATTAAAATTGTCACTAAGGCTAAACTAGATCCATATGCTGCTGAAAGAGGATTTTGTCTCATATTAACAGCTATTTTATCGATATCATTACCGATTAATCTTACGTCATTTGGTATTGAATTGCTACTATGGCCAAGGAGAGAAGTTGATATAACAAGTGTTGTTGCAGAGAGCATAAAAACAACTGCTAATCCAGAAAATATTGCTTTATTAACGTATGGAATGACTATTTTTGTAATTGTTTTAAATTTCCCATATCCAATATCACTTGAAGCTTCAATTAAAGATTCAGGCATATTGCTCATTACTGAGTAAATAGGAATAATTATAAAGGGCATATAAAGATAAGTCATTCCTAAAATTATTGAAAATGAATTATCAATTGATTCTGGGCTATCAAAAATTTGAAGCAATAAAATTCTCAAACTGAATACTTTTGCAATAGAAAAAACAAATAGTGGTGAAATAATTAAAGAAATAGATAAAATTTTGAATGTCTTAGATTTACTTCTTGAAACTATAAAAGTAAAGGGGAAAGCAATAATTAATGAAATAAAGGAGGCAGATAAACCTAAGTAAATACTTCTAAACATAGTTTCTCATGTTGATTTTTGTTTAAGTAAAAGTAAATTATCTTGATTTTCTATATTTGAAGATGATTTAATAAGCAAAATAACTATTGGAAATACTATAAAAATTAGTGATCCAATAAAATATGGAAGTAAAAACAATAGCCTTTTGTTAAAAGAAAGACTATGCCCTTTATTTTTTAAAAATTTATTCTTAAAGTTTTTTAGATTCATTTTCACGCTCCATAACATGTAAATCTTCTCAATTTCAACGATAATAAATAGTATCTCCTATTTTTTTATTTTTATTTGTTTTAATTGAAATTATTTTATTATTATTATTTTTAATTGAATATTCTCACATTGCACCTTGAAAAGTTTTTTTAATTATTTCTCCATTATCAAATGACTTGGTTTTTGTTGTAAATTCAAAATCTTCGGGTCTTAGCATAATATCAACATCGCTCCCAATTTTTATTTCATAATTTTCACATTTATAATTTTTATTGTTAAAATGAACTATCCCTTTTTTAACATATTTGCCTTTAAATAATGTGGAATCGCCAATGAATGAAGAAACTCAAGAATTATTTGGATAATCGTAGATTTGCTTTGGAGAATCATACTGATCAATTTTTCCATTTCTCATAACAGCAATTTTATCAGACATTGTCATAGCTTCTTCTTGGTCATGAGTAACAAAAATAAAAGTCATGCCAAGTTTAACTTGAATTGCCTTTAATTCAATTTGCATTTTTTTTCTCACTTTCATATCTAGAGCTGAAAGAGGTTCATCTAGTAAAAGAATTTCCGGGTCTGTTACAAGTGCTCTTGCTAATGCCACACGCTGTTTCATCCCTCCTGAAAGTTGATCAATAGATTTTTTTTCATTACCTTCCAATCCAATTAATTTGATCATTTCTTTAACTTTATGATTCATTTCCTGTTTTGTTAAAAATCTTTCAGTATTTTTCCTTTTGTAAGATTCTTCTTTCAAATCAACATAATTTTCTCAATATGAATACTTAAAATCTGATTCATCTAATCATTTACGAGCTTTTTTATATTTACTAGAATTTACGCTATCGTTTTCTAATATTTTTTGATATTCTTCTTGTTCTTTATCTAATTTTTTCATTTTCAAATCAGCAATTTTTTTTCATTTTTGTTTTCTTAATTCAAGATTTCTAATTTTTTCTTCAGAAACATTTTCTTTTTGAATTTTTAGTAATTTCAATCCATATTTGATATTTCCTTCAACATTTAAATTTGGAAATAATGCATAATCTTGAAAAATTGTTTTAGTCGGTCTTTTATGTGCAGGAAGGTCTTTAATGTCAAATCCATCCATTTTTATTTCCCCTCTAGTTGGCTTTTCGAATCCAGCAATTAATCTTAAAGCGGTTGTTTTACCAGACCCAGAAGGACCTAAAAGAGTTATAAATTGCCCTTTTTCAATTTTAATATTTAATCCTTTAAGGATAACTTTTTCATCGTATTCCTTAACAAGGTTTACTAATTCTATAACAGGTTTTGCTTTTTTTGTATTTATTTGGTTTTCATTTATCATTTTAGCCACCCTTTAAATTTGTATTTTACTTTATATTATTATATATAAAAATAAAAAACACACTAGTGTGTTTTAAAATAAATTAAAATATATTAAGCGACTTCTACTTCAGCACCTGCAGCTTCAAGAGCAGCTTTTAATTCTTCAGCGGCTTCAGGTTTAATATTTTCTTTAATAGCAACTGGTGCTGATTCAACTAATTTTTTAGCATCCATTAGTCCTAGTCCTAATGCTTCTTTAACAGCTTTTATAACTGGAACTTTGTTACCTCCGAATGATTTCATTGTTACTGTTACTTCTGATTTTTCTTCATCAGCTTCAACAGCAGGACCAGCAGCAACTGCAACTGCTGTTGGGTCAATACCAAATTCTTCTTTCATTGCATCTACTAATTCCATTACTTCTTTAATATTCATTTCTTTTAATGATTCTATAAATGATTCTTTTGTTAATTTAGCCATATTATTCTCCTTCTTTCTTTTCTGTGTTTGCGTTATTTTCATCAGATTCTTTTGATTCTGAGACAACTTCTTTTTCTTTAGAACTTTCTAAAAAGTCTCCTTCGGTAAGTTGATGTAATCCAACTCCTATGAATTTTACTGGTGACATCAATTGATTTGCAAGTATAGTAAGAGCTTCTTCAAATGATGGAAGTGTTGCAATTGAATTAATTCCATCAGTATCAAGAACTTTTCCTTCATACGTTCCAGCTTTTAATTCTAATGCTTTATGATTTTTAGCAAAATTTGCAAGAATTTTTGCAGGTGATATATCATCAGACATTCCAAATGCAAATACATTTGCACCTGTTAACGATTCTTCTAATTCTTCTAAATTTGCTTCTCTTGCAGCAATTTTAAATAAACGATTTTTGTAAACTTTAAGTTCAACATCTTTTTCAGCAAGTTGTGCTCTCAAATCTTGAAATTCTTTAACAGTAAGACCTGCATATTTTGCAACAACAAGTGACTGAGAAGAATTTATTTTGTTAGATATTTCTTTAACAACTTCTGTTTTGATTTTCATGTTTTCGTTCATGAATCTCCTTTCATTTATATAGCAATAAGTTTAAGAAAATCTCTCTTTGTGAGAGATTAAAGTAAAAGGAAAATTCCCCATACATTCGGTAACATAATTAAATCATAAGATAGTTACTGTCTCTACGTATTGCTAATTAATTATACATTTAATTCTAATAAGACAAAAATTAATTTTCTATTAAGTAAAAATAATTTTAAAAATTTATTAAACTTTAAATTAATTTATCTTATTTTTTTTCTTTTTAGTAATCAAAATATCATGAATACCAATCCTAGTGTTAATGCCCCAATAACTCCGAATGAAATACTTCAAATTAGTGTCTTATCTACTGATTTATCCGAATTTCTTAAATTCTTTACTTTTTTGAAATAATTATTTGATAATCTGTATGAATCACCATGAATTTTTATTGAAATCATATCATTATTTGATAATTTATGAATGTTTTTGTCACCAATTTCTTCTTTGGTTTTGTTTGTAACAACAAATTCTAAATTAATATCATTATCGGGGTATAGATCTCTTATTTTCTTATTTATTTGATCAATAATTTCTTTTGTTTTATCGGTAAATTTACCAGTATTATTATCACCAGTAAATTCCATATTTTTATATAAAATATTTGAAATCATGCTTTCTATATTTGAATCAATAGTAATTATATTTGTCAAACCTTTTACTTCTTTTGAACCAAAAATAGGATTTGGTAAATTTTTACCATTTAATAGAGTTAATTTAAAATCAACTATTTCTCCATTTTTTAAATTTTTTGGAGTATCTGTTGTTCAATCTGTTTTTGTTCCATTAGTTCTAGTAACTTGATATTTTCAATTTAAATTGGTTGGTAATTGAACATTGGTATTAATTAAAATAGTTCCTTTACCACTTAAGTTTTTCGGAATTGTCGCATCTCAAGAAATATTATTAGGAATATCATTATTTAGGCCACCAATGAAATATTTTCCTATTTTTTGTCCAATAAGTGGACCACTAAATTTATCTATTCCATTTCTTTTTAATGTGTTTATATCTGTTTTTTTTGAAATAGTTATGTATGCCTCAATATATTCTCCATTAGAAAGACCAGATGGCATTTTATTTTGAGGTCTAATGCCATTTATAGTGTATTCGATTTCAAAAACAACATTTTTTATAATTTCACCAGTTTTTTTATTATGTAAATCAAGCTTGATATTTTCTAAAGCATTGATGTTATTATAAACTTTATTATTTCCGTTCTCTCCATGTACTATTACCGATAAATTCTTTAAAAATGCACTTCCATCAATAATTTGATTTGGAGAATAAGCAATTTTATTTTTACTCGAATTTAATCCTCAAATATTATTATCATTTATTTTAAGTTCAACATTAGGGAAAAGAAGTACTTCATTTTGAAAAGAAGCTTCAAATGAAAATCTCATATTTTTTCCATCATTAGGCTTTTCAATTAAATAAGTAGGGTTAGGAACATATAAAAATGTTATTTCATCACCATTTCCAATATTAATAACGTTACCATTTTTAATTTCTGCTGATTTATTATTTACTAAAATATTCAATTTAACATTTTTAGGGCTAATTGGAATTTTGAAGGAATTTGTTGTCAATTTTTTTTCAATATCTGGAGTAGGATCATTTATAATAATCCCTCTAAGATCATTGATTACATGTGTTATTATAAGTTTATTATTCCTAAAAACACTATTTTTGGGATAGTGATTTTCATCAATTGAATATAAAGATGATTTAGTGGAATATTCATATTTTATAATATCACCATTAGATAATTTTCCATTTTCTTTAATGTTTCCTTTTGAATCAGTAAAAATCAATTTTTCTATTAAATTAGGATTTAAGTTTACTTTAGGATTTATATATTCACCATGATTTATTGATCCTTGTATTTCAATAGATTTAAATGGATCAACAACGATTATTTTTTTAGAAACTTTAGCAATAAATGAAAATTGCATGTTTTCTCCATTATTAGGTTTTTCAATAGAATATGTTGCATCAGGAATATATGTTAATATTATTTCATCGTTATTTTTTATGTCTTGGATTCTATCATTTTGAATCAAAACATTTTTAGTTCCATCAGCATTTTTTATTTGAACATGAAGCGAAGTATGTTTTGGAGGTTTTGGCAGTCAAAGATTATTTTTACCAAGCTGATTTTCTTCTTTATTCAGAATTTCAGCAGTAGGGTCGTTTACTATAATCCCCTTTAAAGAATTTATTTTATACTTGAAAGTTATAGAATTTTCATTTTTAACAACATTTTCATAATCCCTATCCATGATTTCAAAATTATTTTTTGCAGTATATTTAACTTCAACAAAATCATTATTTGAAAGATTTCCATTACTTATTGAATCACCATTGCTATTTTTATAACTAATATCCATGTCTAAATTTTTATTATTGCCATTTGGATCAATAAAGTTAAAGGTTCCATGATGATTAGTTCCTGTAAAATTAAATTTATCTCTTGGATCAATTACATTAATTTCAGTTGGAGAACCAGGTAAATATTTAATTTTTGTTTCAAATTTTAAATTTTCTCCATCATTGGGACTATCAAGTTCAAAACCATTTAACGGAGAATATATTAGATGAACTTCTTCTCCATTTCTTAAATTTCTAATTTTATTATCCCCACCATGTTCGTTGGCAATTCTGACTAATTTAAAATTTTTATATATTTTTGCTATTCATTTAACATTTTTTGGAGGTTTTGGTATTTGAATAATACCTTTCCCATTTATTCCAGTTGGAGTCATATCTGGTTTGTCAATATGAATTTTTAAGGGGTCTTTAAATCTAATTCATAAATCAAGCGTTCTACCACTCATTTTTGCATTTTTTAAATTTCCAGGATTAATTGAATATCCAGCATCAGGAGTATAATGAAATATTACATATTCACCATATTTCATTAATGAAGTTCAGCCTTTTGGTTTTTTATCAACATCAGCAAAAGATCATGTTAAATTTAAATGTTTGGTAAAATTTTTAGGTAAATTACCTCTATTTAATCCAAAAACATTTATAAATCGCTGTTTAGAACCAGGAATATTATAATTACTATGACGAATTTTACCTCTAGGATCTTTAGGAATTATCCGAGAATTCAATCCTTTTACAATATAGTTGAACTTAGATTGTTTTCCAGAATTAGGATTCTCTATTTTATAGCCTGGTTCAGGAGTATATGTAAATTTTATATTATCATTATTCCATAAATTTTCTAAATAATAATCGTCACCATTTGGAACATTTATTTTTCTATATTTATTGTTTATATTTGATATTTCCAAAACTAATTTTATGTGATCAGGAACACTAGGTATTAATATATCGGTTGCGCCATTTCCTCCCCCTCTAAAATCTCTTCTTATTCTTACTGTTGGATCATCTATTACTATACCTGTTAACCCATTAACAACATAAGTAAAATGACTTTTATTTTTAATTCTGTATTTATTGTTTTCAACAACATAATTAAAATCAATAATGTCTCCATTTGATAAATTCCCATTTTCTATTTTATTTCCATTTTTATCTTTGAATGTTGTATTTAAAATTAAGTGTGGTACCCAATTTTTAGGTGGTATTGATATTGAACCGTGATTATTGCTTCCGGATAAAATTAAATCATCCAAAGGATTTTTTGTTTTTATTGATCCATCTAATTTTTTGACTGTATATGTAAATTTTGAATCACTACCACTATTTGGGTTGGCTATTTCAAATGGAGAATTTGCTTTATAAATAAATTCAATTTTTTGATTTTCATATAAATTATGTATTGAATAATCATTTCTAATTCTTAATTGTCTTCGAACATTATTAGAGTCTGTAGTAAAAGCTTTTACTGAAATTTCTTTTTCAGGAGGAGGTATTTTTATAATACCACCACCATTTAGTCCGCCGCTGAAATGATTATCAATAAAATCAGTTGGATCTTCAACAACTATTCTTCTACCGGATAATCCTTTAATTTCTCATTTAAATTCATAATAATACTTTCCATCATCTCCGGATCTTTTAACTGAATTAAATTTTCCGTCTGGAATAATTAATTTAGTTGCTTTCAAGGAATTTTTACCTGATCAAGAAGCATTAATTTTTAAAATAAAAAAGTCTCCATTGCTAATATTACCACCAAATTTATATTTTTCCCTGGAAAAAACTACATTTGGACCTTGTCCAGAAGTAGTATGGATATCTCCATTTATGCTGAATTGATAATAATTTATAAAATGATTATTTAAATATCTGTCTAAATCATAAATATCAATTACTCCATGCCCATCATATCCACTTAAATTGTACATTTTAGTAATATCATCTGTAATTCAAATTTTGGAGGGAGTTATACCTTTAAAATTATAGTCAATGGTTAAAGTCTTCAAATTTCCCTTAAAAACATAATTATTTATTGATTTAAATGTAATTTTAACAGTATCGACATATCCTTTGGATGTTTGCTCAGAAAAAAAACCTGAGATAATTCTTCCATTATCATTAATATCTAAATCTTTATTACCAATTACAGCTTTAGTTATTCTTATTTTATTTTCATCAACATTTAAATATTTTAATGTGACATTATTTCCACCTAAAAGCTCTTTATTTCAAAAATCAATCATTTTTTTTCTAGGTTTTTCAACTATTTTTGATACATCTTGAATTATATTTTTTTGATTATTAAAATTTTGATTTGTTTTAACAATTATCGATTCATTTGTTTGGGGTATGGAAACGACAGCAGGAATTGTACCTACCATGTTTAGTGCTATTCATTTGTCTATCATTTTGCTCCTCTATTTACTTTAAATTAATTAAATACATTATAAACTAAAACAAAAATTATTAATAAATATCAAAACATAAAAATATTTTAATCAAAAAATATCTTTTTCCGAAAATTTATAGGAGTATGTAAATAAAATTAACGACCAATAAATTATTTAAATTTTTTCTTTCATTTTGTATAAATTTTATCTTTAATTGTTTTTGAATTTTTCAAGATTTTATCTTTTTCTTTATCATTCATTTTAGGAATATGGATATTAATTTTTACTAACATATTTCCAATATATCCACCTCTAATTGAAGGAAATCCTTTATTTTTTAAAGTAAATATTTCGCCTGATTCTTTAACATCTTTTAAAGAAATTGTTTCCATTCCATATGGAGTTGGTATTTCTATTTTTCTTTCAGATATGATATCCAAAAATGAAATTGGTATATCGATAAGTATATCGTTGCCAGATCTTTTTCATTCTCTATGCTCTTTTACAAATATAGAAATATATAAATCTCCGTTTGGACCATTATTATAGCCTTCTCCTCCATATCCTCTAAGTACAATTTGCTGTCCATCGCTAATTCCAGCTGGAATCTTAATTTCTGTTGCAACTTCGGTTTTTACCCCATTAACAAACTTAGGAAGTTTTTGATTAATAATTTTCCCAAAGACAGATTCTTCAAAAGATACATGAGTTCTCATTTGATAATCATCTCCTCTTCTTGGTCTATTGGCATTTCTTGATCTTCCTCCAAAAAAGGAACTAAAAATATCACCAATATCATCAAATCCGCCAAATCCGCCAAATCCGCCAAATGATTCAGATCCATTAAATGCATTATGTCCAAATTGGTTGTATTGTTGCCTTTTATTATCATCGCTAAGAACTTCATAAGCTTCATTAATTTCTTTAAATTTCTCTTCTGCTCCAGATTCTTTGTTTCTATCTGGGTGATATTTCATAGCTAATTTTCTAAAAGCTTTTTTAATTTCATCTTTAGTAGCATTTCTTGAAATGCCTAGAACTTCATAATAATCTTTTTTACTCATACAAATATTTTAGCACAAGAATAATATGAGTGCTAATTATTTTTAGAATTTTCAAAAAATAAGTAAATAAAAATGAAATTATAATATAATGTACATATGAAAAAATTAGGAATTTTGTTTGACTCGTTTCCAGGGATTGAGAAAAAGAAATTAGAAAAAGAAGGATTTGAATATATCAATCAAATCTTAATTTTAGATGGAAATCCATATAATGAAGGTACAGGAGAAATTAGCAGAGAGGATCTTATTGAAAAAACTCAGAATGCTATTGATATTAAAACATCAATGCCACCAATAGGGTTGATTCACAAAAAATTTAAAAAACTTTCAAAAAAATACGATCAGGTTATTTTTATTTCAATGGTAGAATGAATGTCTTCAACATATAGTGTTGCAGCTGCTGCTTCAAAAGAATATTCAAACATTAGTGTTCTTTCAAATAAATTTGCAGGTCATTCAGCAATATATTACGCAAAAAAAGCTAGTGAAATGTACAAAAATGGAAAATCAGTTAAAGAAATACTTTCTTATCTTTCGAATATGTCTAAATCGACACTAACGTGAGTAATACCTAGAAGTATTGAAGGCTTAATAAAAAGTGGAAGATTATCAGGAATAAAGAAATTTATCCTTGAAAAAGGAAAACTTATACCTAGATTATTTGTAGGTGATGAAGAATTTGTTGTTAAAGGAGTAAAAAGAAATTTTTCAAAAAGCATTCAATCAGCAATAAAAAAGACTATTGAACAAATTGGTGGATACGAAAAGAAATCAGAATATATTTGAGAAATTTTAAATAATGAAGATCCTAATTCCGTTTCAATAGCTAGCAAAACTTTTGAATCATTAGAAGTTAAAGAATTTAATGTCGTCCCAATTTCAATATCTACAATGGCCTATACTGGAAAAAGCTCAATAGGAATAAATGTTTATAAAAAATAAATTGCCTTTGGCAATTTTTATTAATGAAAATTTTCAGATTTATTAGCAAATATTAAATAAGCTTTTACTAAAGGAATTGTTATTGTAATCTCAATTGGAATTACAATAAGAGATTTTAAAATTCTTGATAAGGAATAAAATTTATATCCATATTCTTTGAAAGATTTTGAAGGAATGCCATATTTTCTCTCAGTATATCTTACATATGCTCATGGGCCCATTATTCAAGAAAAAATTATTCATGAAGAAATAATAGTAATCGAAATTAACATTATCAATCGCGGATCGCCTTTATTTTTGAGCATTTTAATTAAAACTATTATATTTAGTGAAATATAAAAAAGAATTATTAGTGAAATTGCAAATATTTTTATTGAAGTTGAATCTATTCATTTTTCATTACCACCATTTCTTGCAACATGTTTAAAATCAAAATAATAAATCATCATAAAAAGTCCTGCTGCTAATAATATAGTAAAAATTATTTCAAAAATTATAAAAGTAGACCACATTGATGATTTATTTTTTTTATAAAATCTATATATGAATCCACAAAATCCTGCAATCAATGCAATTAATGATTCTTGAATTGAGTATTCTCACATATATATTCCAGGATGTAAAGCATAAGAAACAGAATCGGCTATTCATCCAAAAGCATAACCTAAAAATGGACCTAAAAGAAATCCTGATAAAAAAATTGAAATTCATGTAAAAGACAAAACAGTAGGACCAAGATTAATTGAAAAAAGACCTAGGACTAATCTTAAACTTAAAAGAATACCCATTATCGATATAGTATAAATAGGCTTTTTAATTGGAAAAAGTGAAATCAATATTCTTTTTGATAAATTAATTTTCTTTTCTTTGTTTGTTGAAGAGGTGTTTTTATTCACACTTAACCTTTCTTACGTTAAAAGATTTCATAATTAAAAACACTTAATATAAGTGGATGAAGTAGTTCATAGCTCGGTTTCCCGATTTCTTTAGAGGCTATACTCCCGTCCTCTAAAACTTTACACTCTTACTACCGGCTCTTATAACGTCATAGAAATTATAGCAAATAAAAAGAGGGATTTCCTCTTTTTTGTGTTATCTAATTTGTGTTTTTAATTAAACGATTTCAGTAACTGAACCCGCTCCAACTGTTCTTCCACCTTCTCTAATTGAGAATTTTGTTCCTGGTTCAACAGCAATTGGAGAAATAAGGTTAACTACTAATTCCACATTATCTCCTGGCATAACCATTTCTGTACCTGATGGAAGTTCAATTCCACCTGTAACATCAGTTGTTCTAAAGTAAAATTGTGGTTTATAGTTTTTAAAGAATGGAGTATGTCTTCCACCTTCATCTTTAGTTAAAGCATAAACTTGTGCCTTAAATTTAGAATGAGGGATAATTGAACCTGGTTTAGCAAGAACTTGACCTCTTTTAATAGAATTTCTATCTATACCTCTAAGTAATAGTCCAGCATTATCTCCAGCCATAGCTTTTTCTAATAATTTTCTAAACATTTCAATACCTGTAACTGTAGTTTTTGATGTTTCTGCAAGACCAACAATTTCAACTTCTTCATTAAGTTTAATTTGTCCTCTTTCAACTCTACCAGTAGCAACAGTTCCACGTCCTGTAATTGTAAATGCGTCTTCAACTGCCATTAAGAAAGGTTTATCCAATTCTTTTTCTGGAGCTAAAATATATGTGTCAACAGCATTCATTAATTCAAGAATTTTTTCTTCATATTTACTGTCACCTTCAAGCGCTTTAAGAGCTGAACCTTTAATAACAGGAGTATTGTCTCCATCAAATTCATATTGACTTAGTAATTCTCTAATTTCCATTTCTACTAATTCAACCATTTCTTCTTCACCTTCAAGCATATCTACTTTATTTAAGAATACTACCATTTTTGGAACTCCAACTTGTTTAGATAGTAATATATGCTCTCTTGTTTGAGGCATTGGACCATCTGTTGCAGCAACAACTAAGATAGCCCCATCCATTTGTGCTGCTCCTGTAATCATATTTTTAACATAGTCAGCGTGACCTGGACAATCTACGTGTGCGTAGTGTCTGGTCTCTGTATTATATTCAATATGTGCAGTATTTATTGTTATACCACGAGCTTTTTCTTCAGGCGCAGAATCAATTGAAGCATAATCTTTAGCTTCACTGAACCCTTTTTTAGATAATACTGTAGCAATTGCTGCAGTTAGAGTAGTTTTACCGTGGTCAACGTGTCCAATTGTACCAACATTAACGTGCTCTTTTGTTCTGTCAAAATTTTCTTTTGCCATATTCATTCCTTTCAATTTTTTTTATAATAATTTAATTATTTTATATTTTTTTAATAAACTTTTTTTGTTTAAACATGTTTAAACCACCAATGTCTAGCCTTACATCTAGAACCTATCCATTTGACATGCTTATTTGTTGCTAATTAATTATATCAAAAAAATACTTTTCTCTAATTAATACTTATATCATAGTTTTTAATACAATTTTAAGTATTTAATTTTACATTAATATTGTTGTTTAAATTTATCAATCATTTTCTTTTTCTATACATAGTAAGTAGGACTACTAGTAAGATTATATTTGTTGATTGAGAAATTGCAAATATGAATGAAAAAGAAAGTGATGTTGTATATCCTAAAATTAATGTTGTTGGAATTAATAGTAAAATTTGTCCAAAATAATTAAAAATATTTGGTCAAATTTGAATTCCCCCTGATTCAAGACAAGCTGAAAAAAAAGATATTGATCCTGTTATAAGTACACTTACTGCAAAAATAATAATTATATTTCTTGATATTTCAATTGCTTGCTTTTCATTTAAAAGTATGTTGGGCAATACAAAGGAAATTGCAATTCCAATTATAGAAACTAATAAAAGAAAATAAAAAGATATTTTATATAGCATTTTTGATTCTATTCAAGCTTTTTCAAAATTACTTTTACCTAAATCTTCTCCAATGATTATTTTAACAGCTTTATTTATAGCAGGGAAAACTGTAAACATTATTGATGATACTGAATAGGAAATGGCAAGAGACTTAATTAATTCTGTCGATCAAATTTTAGTAAAAATTACTGTTTGAGCTGCAAGCGACACGATGAAAATAATATTTGCAAAAAATATTGGCCATCTTTTTAATGTTTCTTTAAAAAGAGAAAATTTAATCCTAAAAAAAGAACCAATTTCTTTAAAAATTTTTCTATTTAAGAAAATTACAATAATAGCGAAGAAAAATTCCAATATATAAGCAGTAATTGAAGCTCATCCAGCTCCTTCTGCTCCTAATTTGAATTGATAAATGAAAAGTCAATTTAAAATTGCATTAATTAGCAAGGCAATGATTGAGCTTATCAATTCATATTTTATTTTTCCAATCATGGTGAATGTATTTAGAATTGCGACCGCCATAGAAATAAAAATATTTCCTATCGAAATGATTTTTACATAATTGACAGCAATTTCATGAATTTCTCTTAAATCATTATTTGAATATCCACCACCATCATTAACGAATATTCCCACAACTGAATCTGCTGATAAATACATTATTAATGAACTTAAAAAAGCTAAAACAAAAGAAATTCAGATATTTATTTTAAAAAGTTCCAAAAAAGATTTATAGTTTTTTCCTCCATTATATTGCGAATATAAAATTCCAAAAACTATTGTACTTGCAACATAAATAGATTGGAAAGAAAATCATATTTCAGCCCCTATTCCAATTGCGGATAAATTTATTTTTCTTAAATCAAAATCTGAAATCATAAAAATATCTAAAAAACCAATTGTTATCACAATTGTGTTGGAAAATATAACTGTTAACATAATTTTTAAGACCTTTTTACAAAAGGAATGATTTACTTTAAAATTTAACATAATTAAATAATAGCATAATAGAATTATGAAACATTGAGGATTTTCTTAAAATTAAATAATAAAATTATTTTAAAAAAATACTCAAAGAGTATTTAAATTATTCTTTAACAGATCTTTTTTTAATAATTTCATCTGAAATTGATTTTGGTGCTTTTTCATAATGATCAAATTGCATTTGGTAATTACCTCTACCAGAAGTCATTGATCTAAGGTCAGTAGAATAACCAAACATTTCTGACAGTGGCACAAATGCTTTAATTGCTTGTGCTCCATCTGATCTAAGTTCGTTTTCTCTAACTTGACCTCTTCTTCTTGAAATATCACCCATTATATCTCCAAAATAATCTTCAGGAACTACAACTGAAACGTCCATTATTGGTTCTAAAATGACTGCTCCAAGTTGATCTTTACCTTTTGTAAGTGCTTTAGAAGCGGCAATTTTATATGCCATTTCAGAAGAATCCACATCATGATATGATCCATCATAAAGAGTGGCTTTTAAATCTATTATTGGATATCCAGCAAGAACTCCTGCTTTCATTTTTTCAACCAAACCAGCTTGAATTGATTTAATGTATTCTTTAGGAATTTTACCTCCAACAATTTTATCAACAAATTCAAATCCAGCTTCAGGATTAGGTTCAAAATTAATTCAAACGTGACCATATTGACCTTTACCACCTGATTGCTTAATATGTTTACCTTCAACTTCAGCTTGTTTAGTAATTGTTTCTCTGTAAGAAACTTGTGGAGCTCCAACATTTGCTTCTACATTGAATTCTCTTTTTAGACGATCAACAATAATTTCTAAATGAAGTTCACCCATTCCAGCAATAATTGTTTGACCAGTTTCATCATCAGTTCAAGTTCTGAATGTTGGATCTTCTGCTGATAATCTTTGTAATCCAATAGAAAGTTTTTCAGTTGCTGCTTTAGTAGTAGGTTCAAGAGCCAATGAAATAACTGGTTCCGGGAAAACCATTTTTTCTAAAATAATAACTTCTGTTTTGTCAGCAATAAGAGTATCACCTGTAGTTGTATCTTTAAGTCCAACAGCTGCAGCAATATCTCCTGCTCTTACTTCATCAATTTCTTCTCTTGAATTAGCATGCATTGCTAAAATACGACCAATTCTTTCTTTTTTTCCTTTAGTAGAATTAAGAACATAAGAACCTTTATTTAATACTCCTGAATAAACTCTAAAGAAAGTTAGTGAGCCAACAAATGGGTCATTCATAATTTTAAATGCTAATGCTGAAAATGGTTCTGCATCATCAGCTTTTCTTTCAATAGGCTCATCTTTTAATGTTACTCCTTTAATAGCAGGAACATCTAAAGGTGAAGGTAAGAAATCAATAACAGCATCAAGAAGAGCTTTAACACCTTTATTTTTAAATGCAGTACCAGCAACAGCTGGGTAAAATTCAGAAGTAAGCGTTGCCTTACGGATTGCAGCAGATAAAATTTCAGGAGATACTTCTTCTCCTTCAAGAGCAAGCATCATTAAATTTTCATCAAAATCAGAAACTGCTTCAACTAAATCTTGTCTCATTAATTCTGCTTTATCTTTGTATTCTTCTGGTATTTCTTTAGGTTCTTGCATACCATTTTCATCTGGATCACCTTCCATGAAATAAGCTTTCATAGTAATAAGATCGATATGACCAGCATAATTAGATTCTTCACCCATATTTAAGTGAATGGCAACAGCATTACCGCCTAATCTATCTTTAACTGATTTAACAGCTTCTTCAAAATTTGCTCCTGCTTTATCCATCTTATTAACAAAAACAATTCTTGGAACTTTATAATTTGTAGCTTGCCTTCAAACAGTTTCTGTTTGTGGTTCAACACCTGATTGTGCATCAAGAACGGCAACTGCTCCATCTAAAACTCTTAATGAACGTTCAACTTCAACAGTGAAGTCGACATGCCCTGGAGTATCGATAATATTAATTCTTTTATCTTTTCATAAAGCTGTTGTTGCAGCAGAAGTTATTGTAATTCCACGTTCTTTTTCTTGTTCCATTCAGTCCATTTGTGATTCACCTGTATGAGTTTCACCAATTTTATGAACTTTACCTGTATGATATAAAATACGTTCTGTGGTAGTAGTTTTACCCGCATCAATATGGGCCATAATACCAATATTACGATAATCATTTAATTCAAATTTTCTCGCCATAATTTATCACCTAAAGTGTGCAAAAGCTTTATTTGCTTCAGCCATTTTATGTGTATCCTCCTTTTTCTTAACTGATGCACCAATACCATTTGAAGCATCGATAATTTCATTAGCTAATCTTGCATCCATTGTATGTTCATTTCTTAAACGAGCATAATTTACTAATCATCTTAAAGATAATGTTCCTTTTCTTCTTTCTGTAACTTCAACAGGAACTTGATAGTTTGTTCCACCAATTCTTCTTGTTCTAACTTCAAGTTGTGGCGTAATATTATTTAATGCTTTTTTAAATACTTCCACTGGATCTTCGTTAGTTTTTTTCTTAATAATATCAAATGCAGAATATAAAATTCTTTGTGCAGTTGTCTTCTTACCATCTAACATTATTGTATTTATAAGTTTTGTTACTCTTTCATTATTAAATATTGGGTCAGGCAATACTTTTCTTATTGGCGCTTGATTTCTTCTTGACATATTTTCTCCTTTATTCTATAAAGAACTAAGCTTAAGCTTTAGGTCTTTTAGCTCCGTATTTTGATCTTGATTGTTTTCTACCCTCAACACCAGCTGTATCTTGAGCACCTCTAACAATATGGTATCTAACTCCAGGTAAATCTTTAACTCTACCACCTCTTATAAGAACAACAGAGTGTTCTTGTAAATTATGACCTTCTCCTGGTATATAAGCTGTAACTTCCATTCCGTTTGATAATTTAACCCTTGCATATTTTCTTAAAGCAGAGTTAGGTTTTTTAGGTGTCATTGTTGCAACACGAGTACACACACCACGTTTAAATGGTGATGAGTTTGAAATAACTGTCTTAGATAATGTATTAACACCAAATCCTAAGGCTGGAGCTTTAGATTTAGATGTTTTATCAGTACGACCTTTATTAATTAATTGATTAATTGTAGGCATGATAACCCCTTTCTTTGATTTTATTCTATATTTATTATGATTTGTTGACTATTTTTTATATAGCGATATATATTATACAACAACATACCCTTGTGTATCGGTTTTTTTCTAAAAAAAATTATAATAAAAAAAACAATATGATTAATTGTTTTCTGTAAGTCTTGAAATTGCATCAATTAATTCGCTTTTTTTCATAGTTTTATATCCTGAAATCATTAATTTTTTAGCAATTTTTTTAAGATCTACAATTTTCATTTTTGATAACTCTTTAATTTTCTTTTCTTTGTCAGATAATTCCTTTTTAGGCTTAGTGTTTTCTTCAGTTGATGATGTAGGATTATTTGTTGGTGGTGTAGGATTATTTGGATTTCCCATTGGTTGATTCATTGGTCCGTATGCACCCATTCCCATAGGTCCCATTCCCATAGGTCCCATTCCTTGATTAAATTGCCCATTTTGCATTGCATCCATTTGATTTTTATAAATTTCATATTGAGGAGAATTTTTAAATTGTTCATATCTTTCTGAAATTTGGAATGATCTTCTTATTTTATTAAGAGGTAATGATATGAAAATAAATATTAATATAGGTAAGAATCATAAAACAAATTCATAAATTCCTTCAGGGTATTGGAAAATAACTGTATCTCCGCCTCTAAAAAGACCAAAAAGTTTAAATATTCCAATAAATGCACCTAAACCTACAATAAATGTAGCTATTTTAGAAATTTTTGCAAATGAATGATTTTTATAAGATTCATATATTGTATAACCATAAAGAATCATACCAATAAATACTACTGCAATTTGAATTGAACCTAATCAAAATGTATTTCTTAAATAATAACTATCTACTCACGATGCTACAACTTTAGCATCTCCTCCGTTATTTCGAACAAATGTTGCATCAAAACTAACTTTTCCTGATAAAGTTCCATCAGGATTTAAAGCTCAGTTTGTCATAGCTTCTTTTATACTACTTTCGTTAACTAAATTTAAAATAAACGATGTAAGTAAAAGTATAAATATTGACAATATAGAAATACCAAAAAGTATAACTCAATGTCTATATTTACTTTTTTCATTTTTTCACAATTCTTTTGTTGTTGGAACATCACTCATTTGTCCCATCATGTTTGGATTTATCAAAATCGACTCCTTCTAATTAATTATCTACTTTATATATTATATTATATTTATTATATCACAGTAAAAAATAAAATTAGCACAATTTTAATTAGAGTGCTAACCTTATTTTTTAAGTTCTATTTTGATTGCTGGTCCCATTGTTGTTGCGATTGTTACAGATTGAATATATACACCTTTAACTGCTGAAGGTTTTAATTTTTGAATTCTATCTATAATAACTTCTACATTTTCAAGCAATTTTTTATCGTCCATTGATTTTTTACCAAAAATAGTATGAATAATTCCATTTTTTTCAGTTCTATAATTAGCCTTACCTTTTTTGATTTCTTGAACTGCTTTTCCTACCATTGGAGTAACTGTTCCTGTTTTTGGGTTAGGCATAAGACCTTTTGGCCCAAGAACTTTCCCATATTTACCAAGAGTTGGCATCATTTTTGGGTCAGTTACAATGATATCAAAATCAAATTTTCCTTTTTTCAAAATTTCTTCAAGTTCCATTTTTCCAACAGCAAATTCTGCTCCAGCCTTTTTAGCTTCTTCTTGATGAGCCACATCATCTGTTGCTGCTAAAACTTTTACTGAATTACCTGTTCCATTTGGAAGTGGAATAGATCCTCTTAATTGTTGATCAGCTTGCCTAACATCTAAATTTAATTTAAATGCAATATCTAATGATGGATCAAAATTTTCATAAGCAACTGCTTTTGCTAATTTTATTCCTTCTTCTAATGTATAAAATTTTGATGAATCAACTTTAGCACGTGCTGCTATAGATTTTTTTGAATATTTTTTCATTATTCATCACCTTCTTTTTCTTCATCATTTACACCGTTAATCGCTTCGGCTTCTACAAATTCTTTATTATCTTTTGCTTCAGCTTCTGCTGCCTCTAGTGCTGCTTCTTTTGCATCAGCTGCGGCTGCTGCTGCAACAGCTTCTTTTGCAGCTTCTTTTTCAGCTTCAACATCATCCATTCCATCGATTAAAATTCCCATATTTTTAGCAGTTCCTGCAACTATATTCATTGCGGCTTTTATATCATTAGTATTTAAATCAGGAAGTTTATATTCTGCTATTTCTTTAACTTGTTCTTTTTTAATTGTTGCTACTTTAGTAGTTTTTGCATTTTCTGAACCTTTTTTAAGTCCAGCTGCTTGTAATAATTTATAAGATGTAGGTGCAGTATGTGTTTTAAATGTAAATGATTTATCTGCATAAATTGTTATTGTCACTGGTACTGGTTCACCATTTCTATCTCTTGTTTCATCATTAAATGCTTTTGTAAATTCCGGCATTACTATACCAAGTCCAGCAAGTTCTGGTCCAGGCTTAGATTGTCCGGCATTAAATTGTAATTTAGCTATACGCTTTATTTCTTTTTTCTTTGCCATGAGCATCCTTTCGAATCTCCGTGTAGTTTTAACGGTTAAATTAACCTCCTACCTTTGAAACACACTGTATAGTGCTATTAAATTTTAACATGATTTTAAAATAATAACAAAAAAAATATCTATTTAAAATAGATATTGTACGTCATTAAAATGATTTGGCTGCCCATGCTAGATTCGAACTAGCGCATGTCGATACCAAAAACCGATGCCTTACCGCTTGGCTAATGGGCAAAAATGGTGGGGGAGAAGGGATTCGAACCCCTGAACCCTAAGGAAGTGGGTTACAGCCACCCGCATTTGACCGCTTTGCTACTCCCCCATTAAAATGCAATAAATATTATATTGCCTATTAATTATACAAAATATACAAAATTATTTTTTAATTTTTAAATTTTTATACTCAATTTCTGTTGGAGTCTTTCTTTCAAACATTATTAATTCAACTACTGCAACTTGTCTTTCATTATTTATTTCAATAATAGGCCCAACTTGCCCTTTTGTAGGTCCATCAATAACTTCTACTAAAATCCCCTCTTCAAATGGAGTCATGACTTTTCCTGAATTAAAATCATCTGTTATTCTTTGAACTTGTTTTTCCATTTTTCTCATCTCTAAATTAGAAACTGGGGTTGGTTTTGATCTTTGACCAGAAGAACCAACTAATCCTGTAACATATTGAGTATTACGGACCATAAATCAAGCTTCATTTGTCATTTCCATTTTAATAAAAATATATCCAGGAAATAAAGATTTCATTTTTATCTTATAATCTTCTCCATCTAAATATTTTTTTAACTCTCTAGGTGTTAAATGAGGAACAAGCATGACTTTAAAATCATCAAATAAATCTTCTACTTTTTCTGAAATAACTCTGTTTTTTAGTGATTCAATAACTTTTTCTTCTCTACCAGAAATAGTTGTTATCATATATCATTTTTTTCTATCCATTTAATCCCACTCCTCAATTATTTCACATTATTGAAAGTCCAAGAGCAAGTCCAAATAGAATTAAAGATGCAATTATTATAAAAACTAATGTTCTTGCAAAAGTTTTATTTCCTTCATTAGCTGATGGTCATCTAACTCTTTTTAATTCTTTAAAAAATTTCTTAATTGATTTCATTATTTTTCCTCCTTGTGAAATGTATGTTTTTTGCATTTATTACAGTGTTTTTTAAGAATTAATCTTTCTTCTACACTCTTTGCAATTCGATAATTTTTTGCTCTACATATTTCACATGACATTGATACTTTTCCCTTAGACATAAAAGAATTATACTTAATTTTTAATTTGTGATAACAATTTAGATTTAATTGATTGAATTATTTTATTAATTTTATATTTTGTTATACCTCTATTACGATGGATTTGAGAAATTGTTTCCCCTCCTAAAAAGTAATCAGAATAAATTATAAGTTCCTCATCACTTAATGAGGAAATATCAATACTGATTTGAGGTTGAATACTATCTCTTAATCGATTTTCCATTGAAATTTTTTCAAAAGGAACAAAATTATTAAGGATTTTGTGTTTATTACCCGAAAATTTCCGGCATTGATTACTTGCAAAAAATCTGCATTGTATTCCAAGAAAGGTTTTCAAGGTTATTTTCTTTGTTGAGTCATATTTTTTTAAAAGTTCAGGGATATTGTAAAGAAATTCATAATATATATCTTCTCATTCTAATGGTACACCATTGTAATTTCTAAGCATTTTATCAATGATAGTCTTAAAAACCAGTTTATATTCATTATCAGCTCATAAAATTTGTTTATTTTTATTAAGAGTTAATATATATTCAATTTTAAAATTCTTTTTCATAAATTCTCTTTTCTATATTTTGAAAAGCATAATACCAGTTGCTACAGATACATTTAATGATTGTACTGTTCCCCTCATTTTTATGTAAAGTTTTTGATCAGCAATTTTTGATAATGATTTATTTACTCCTTTTTGCTCATTTCCAACAATTAAAACAAGTGGATAATTAAAACTTGCTTTTTCTACAGGAATGGCGGATTCATCTAATTCTGTTGTGTAAATTCAATATTGATTATTTTTCAAAAATTTTACAGAAGAAAATAAAGAGTCTACTCTTATTATTTTCATATTCACAGCTCCTCCAGAGGAAACTTTTAAAACTACAGGCGTAACCTTGACTGCTCTATCTTTTGGGATGATTATATGTTTTACTCCAGAAGCATTTGCGCTACGAATAATTGCACCGAAATTATGTGGGTCTTGTATATGATCTAAAACTAATATTTTTTTTGGTTTATCTTTCAAAATTTCTTTAATATTGTAATAATTGAATTCTTGTATTTCAGCTACATATCCCTGATGATTGGCTTTAACCATTCTATCAAGTTCATGTGATGTTTTAACAATTACATCAATATTTCCAAATTCGCCCCTTACGTTTTTGGTTACAAAAATTCTTTTGATTTTTACTTTATTTTTTACCGCTTCTAGAACTGAATTCTTTCCGCATATAAATTCTGCCATATATACCACCTTATTTTTTCCTAAATTAATCCATCTTTATCAAGAATATTTCTTAATTCATCCGCTTTTTCATAATTATTTTCATTTCTAAGTTTGATTCATTCTAAGTAAATTTTTTTGGTCTTAGAATTAATATGATTTTTAGAAAAATTAAATGACAATAATTTCATTATTTTGATTATTTCGCTTGCTTTTGATCCATCTTTATTAAATGATTTTATTATTAAATTAATTTCTTTCATTGCTTTTGAAAATTCTCAATTTGATAAAAATTCAGCTATTTTTTTTATACTTACCTTTTCGTCAAAATCATTTAATTGTGCCTTAGCATATACTTTTGCGAATTTATCAACTAGCAATTTATTTTGAGTCAATATTTTTTCATCAATATTAATTGGAATAGTTGGCGATGAATTCAAAATTAACATTCTTAAAGTATCTGCTTCATAATTATCTGCAAATTCATCAGCTTTAATGATATTGCCTAAAGATTTAGACATTTTTTTATGATTAATATTTAATTGTCCAATATGTTTTCATTTTAAGGAAATATTTCTATCATTAATAGACTTATATTGTGCATTTTCATTTTCATGATGTGGAAAAATTAAATCAATTCCACCACCATGGATATCTAATGATTCACCATTTAAAATTTCATCAATGAAAGATGCACATTCAGTATGTCATCCTGGACGCCCTTTTGATCAAGGTGAGTTAAAAGATATTCCTTTTGAAGTTCTTTTTCAAAGTACGAAATCACCTGGATGTCTTTTGTTTGATTCTTCAAATTTCATTTCATTTATTTTTTGATTTGAAATTTCTCCATAATTTAAAGATTTTTTTACTGAAAAATAAACTGATCCATCAATTAAATACGCCTTACCTTTATCAATTATTTTTTGAATAAATTTTATTATTTCTTCAATTTTGTCGGTTACTTTTGGCAAATGATTTGGCATAGAAATATTATAATTTGTTAAAAGTTCAAAATATTCAGCAGTATATCTTTCAGAAATTTCCTTTTCAGAAAGTTTTTCCTCAATAGATTGATTAATAATTTTATCGTCAATATCTGTAATATTATGAATGAAATTCACATCATTACCAAGATATTTTAAAGCTTTAATTACAATATCAAATGATAAAATTGGTCTCATATTCCCGATATGAGGTGTACTATAAACTGTTGGACCACATAAATAAATATTTTTCATTCTTAAGCATCACCTCAAGAATTTCCGGTTTTATTGTAAATAAGTGGAGAAACAATTTTATAAGCAAAAAGAATGATAAGCATATTACCTCATATTTTAACAGGCGACATTAAAAGGTGTCCTGTCAAAATTGTTATAAATCCATCTTTTATCTCTCAAACAGCTTTATCCCCAATAGCAGTTAAGGGTGTATTAATGGCTTCTAGTAATGCTGAAAAGGTAATAATTGGAAGAATAAGATTTATTGTTGATGGTTTCATAAAAAATCTAAATGCAATTGTTGCAATAAACATTGAAAAAATACCAGAAGTGGAAATTACTAGAAATACTCATTTATTTGTAATTAATTTTTGATTTTTAAATACTTCATCTCCTTGTACCACTACAAAAGTAAAAATTGCAATGAATATTGTTGCAAGAACAATTAGCGTAATAATAAAATTAGTGTTGTCAACTTTATTTTTAAATGATTCATCAATTTCTGCTTTATTTTTTCATCTTCGATTCATTAAATAACCTACAACACCAGGAATTCCACCTGCAAAAGCAAATGCTAATGTATATCATCAATGAATATAAGTTGGAGTTATTGCAAAAGAAAGAACGTCTGCAATTGCTCCTGTGACAGCTCCAATTAAAGGACCAAAAATATATCCTGTTAATTTTATAGGAAGTCCGCCAGCCATTAATTTAAAAGAAGGTAAAGAGGCTATTGGAGCAATTCTTGTGAAAATCAAAACAAAGGCAACTGATGTTGCAATAAGTATTGACACAAAAGCAATTTTTTTATTGGTTCATGTTTTTTTCCTTTTTTTTCAAAAATCTCACATCTTTTTCCTCTTTCCTTTATTTATGATATTTAGAATTATTCATTATTGAAAATGCTCTAAATATTTGTTCTATAAGAATGACTCTAAATAATTGATGTGGGAAAGTCATTTTAGAAAAGTTTAATTTATTTTCAAATTTAGATTCATCAACTCCATTTGATCCACCAATTACAAAAGTTATATTATCTTCTTTAAAGAAATTAGAAAATTCTTCTGAAGTAATTTGCTTCCCAGTTGTTGAGCAATAAATAACTTTTGAATTTTTTGGTATAGCTTTTAGAATTATTTCTGTTTCCTTATTTTTTTTTATTTCAATATTTTTTTCTTTTACTTCTTTTAATTCTATTACATTTATACTAGAATAAAAATTAATTTTCTTTTTATAATCATTAAATATTTTTTCATATTCATTAGATAGCTTTCCGACTGCAACAATATTAAACTTCATTTTTAACCTTTTTATATTCAATATGGAACATTAACATTTGAATATCAGCAGGATTTATTCCAGAAATCCTTGAAGCTTGACCAATGGTTTCAGGATTAATTTTTTTCATTTTTATTTTTGCTTCTGTTGCTAAGTTTGCAACGTCATCATAATTCAAATTTTTAGGTATTTTAATTCTTTCGATTTTACGAAGTTTATTTGCCTCAGTTTGTTGCTTTCTTATGTATCCTTTTAATCTTGTTTTAATTGACAATTCATATATGTATTTAAAATCGGAAATGTCATAAATATTAGTTTCAGGACGATTTAAAACTTGTAGTAACGATGGTCCATGAGTAATGTTCATTTTAATAGCTAAAGGATCTTTCGAAGAGAGATGTGTTTTTTCTAATCTTTCAATTTCTTTTTCAATTGAAGCATATTTATTTAAAACATATTCATAATCTTCTTTAGATATCATTTTATTCTTAAATGCTATTTTAGATAATCTTTCATCTGCATTATCATTTCTTAAAAGTAATCTATATTCTGCTCTTGAAGTAAGCATTCTATAAGGCTCATCAGTTCCTTTTGTAACAAGGTCATCAATTAAAACTCCAATATATGCTTCGTCTCTTTTGAGGATTAATTGATTTCGATTTTCTAATAGATTTGCCGCATTAATTCCGGCAATAATTCCTTGAGCAGCCGCTTCTTCATATCCAGAAGTTCCATTAATTTGACCAGCTAAAAATAATCCATTTAATTTTTTGTATTCTAAAGAAGGTTTAAGGTCAGTTGGGTCTATTGCATCATATTCAATAGCATAAGCTCATTTTGTTACTTTAGCATTTTCCATCCCCGGCAAAGTTCTTAACATTTTTTCTTGAACATCAATAGGCATTGCTGATGAAAAACCTTGAACATAAATTATTTTTTTATCATTAGATTCATATTCATAAAAAATTTGATGTCTATCTTTTTCTTTGAATCTAACTACTTTATCTTCTATTGAAGGACAATATCTCGGTCCATTACCAACAACTACACCTGAATACATAGTTGATTTCTCTAAATTATCTAAAATTATTTTGTGAGTTTTGCTATTTGTGTATGTTAAAAATGAATGAAGCTGAGATTTAAGATTTAACTTGCTTCGATTTGAAAATGAAAAATTGTTTTTGGGGATAAATTCTTCTTCCACTTTAGAAAAATCAATACTAGATGCTAAAACTCTTGGAGGAGTACCGGTTTTTAATCTTTGCAGTTTAATTCCTATTTTCTTCAAAGCTTCAGAAAGTTTAGTTGTTGTTCTTTGACCCTCTGGTCCTTCTTTTTTTACAGTATCACCGATAAGAATTTTAGAAGACATATATGTTCCTGTTGTCATAATCACAAGATTAGATTTGATTAAGTGATTTTTTTCTGTAATTACTCCAAGAATTTTTTTATTATCAATTTTTAAATCAATGACAATATCTTCAATAAAATCGATATTTTCGTCATTATTTAAAGCTTCTGCAACTATTTTAACGTATTTTTCTTTATCAACCTGAGCTCTCATTGCTCTTACAGCAGGCCCTTTAGATTCATTGAGCATTTTAATTTGTGTCATAGATTTATCAGAAAATAATCCTTGTACGCCTCCCAAAGCATCAATTTCTCTTGTTAAAATACCTTTTGCAGGTCCACCAATTGATGGATTACATGGCAAGGCAGCAGGTCTTTTTTTATCTAAAGTTATTAAAGCAACTTTATGTCCTCTTTTAGATAATGAAAATGCAGCTTCTATACCTGCGTGACCTGCACCAATTACTATTACATCATAACTTTTCATATATAAATTTTATCATATTGAAAATAAATAATATCATTTGTTAAATAATCAATTTAAAATTAATTAAAATAAATAATTTTTACTTGTGTATAAAATCAAAAAAAACGTATGATATACGTTTTTAAAGTAACTAAAAAGTCTTTCTATTCTATTTTTGCTAATGGGTCAACAACAATGTTTTCAAGGTTTATATCAGAAAAATCATATGTTACTTGATCTACCACCATAGGAGGTGCTGAAATATTTTGATTGTTCATCAATATATTACCTCCTTGTCATATTTTCATATTAGCTGTTGATACCGGGTAATTAATACGGTCAGTTGTTTTAATACCAAGGAAAGCTTTAATTGATTGACCACTTATTTTTTGATTAATATTTATATAACCAAGTAAAATAAATGAAGTGTCAGTATGAATTCCTCGTAAATTAGATAATTTCTTTTTAATATCTGCATCTGTTGATGCCGTAATATGAGTTGTTTGATTTATGTAATAATCCAAACTATTATAAGTTAAATTTGCACTAGAATCAGCAGAAACTTCTACTGTAGATCCATCTGCAAGTTCAAATAAGAATCTAATATTTTTAATTGAGTTGTAACTATTTTCATGATCTACAAAAGTTAAATTAAATTGAAGTTTATAAAATTTATTTATATTAGAAGTACTTATTGAAATATTTTTGGTTGCGGTTTTTGCAGAATTATTTTTTCAAACTAAGGATATTTCTTCTGTACTTGTATCGCCATCTTTTAATAAATCATTTTTCAATTGATGAGAAAATGCAATTCTTGGATCTAAAGTTAACGAAGGAGTGGCTGATGAATATGTGTTTTTTAAATAATCACTCGTCATTGCTTCTTTTGCTCCACTCATTAAACTTCTTTGGGTTGATGAACCTTCAAAAACTAATGAACTTGGTAATGCTGCAACTGCTTCTTGCATTGCTACATCTTGAATTCCTGTAACAGCCACTGGAACTGTATCTTTTTCAACAGTACCATCAGGATGCACAACTTTTATTGTAAAACTAAGATTTCCATCATCAGTTAACTCATTATTAAAGTATGTTACTTTATCATTTGAATTATCTTTTATTGAATTAACAGTTGTGTTTATATTATATTTAGCTAATATTGCATCTGTTAACACAGTTTCAGAAGCCTCTGTTACTTCGTCTATTTTAGAAGTATTTGAGGTATATGTTCCTGAAAGTCCGTTGACTGAATTAATTAAATTACTATTTTGAACATTTAAATCAAGAACTTTCATTTCATCTTCTCCACTAACTGAAGTTAGTTTTAGAGTTAATGTATATTTTTTGGCCATATTTAATGTTTCATGGTAGTAAGATAAAGTGTCTGAAGCATCATTTTTTAATTCATTTGCTGTTAAATTTATTCCAAATGAAGCTAAAACTTGGTCTGTTAATGCTTGATTATCAGTTTCTTTAACTTCTGCAACAGTTTTTTCAAAAGTTCTTAAAGTCTTATTAGCTTGAAGAGATTCGGTCTTAATTGAGAAATTAGATTTTGTTACATTTACATTAATTACTCTTGTTTCAACTTTTCCATCAAGAGCTGTTAATTTCAATGTCATTGTGTACATTTTAACTGAATCAAATTTTTCATGATAGTAAGTTAAAGTATCTGTAGCATCATTTTTCAATTCATTTGCTGTTGAATTTATTCCAAATGAAGTTAAAACTTGGTCTGTTAACGCTTGATTATCAGCTTCTTTAACTTCTGCAATAGATAGAGAAGGTGATTTTAATATATACTGACCGCTTAAATTCTTTGTTTTACTTAAGAAATTAGAGTTTGTTACATTAATATTAATTTCTTTTTCAATTATATCTCCATTAGTTTTAGTTAAAACCAATGTCATTTTGTATTCTTTTGGAGTATCAAATTTTTCATGATAATAAGTTAAAGTATCTGTAGCGTCGTTTTTCAATTCATTTGCTGTTAAATTTATTCCAAATGAAGATAGAACTTGATCTGTTAATGCTTGATTGCTTGTTTTTAAAACTTCATTAACAGATGGTGTTGATGTATCTAAAACTTTTGTCCCATCAAGTGATTCAGTTTTACTTAAAAAATTAGTTCTAGATACTGTAATAGCTATTTCCTCTGTTTCAACCACACCTGAGGCTGAAGTTAATTTAAATGTTACATTAGATGAACCAGCAGTATCAATTTTTGAGTGATAGTAACTAAGCGTATCTGTAGCATCATTTTTTAATTCATTTATTGTTGAACTAATTCCAAATGAAGATAGAACTTGATCAGTTAATTCTTGATTTGATGATTCTAAAACTTCAGAAATGCTTGGTGTAGGCACACTTAAAGTTATTTGACCATTTAAATTTTTCGTTTTCTCCCTAAAATTATCAATGTATGTTACTTTTATATTGATTTCTTTTTTTAGAATTTCCCCATTTAATGTGGTTAATACAATTGTCATTTTGTACGTATTATTAGAATCAAATTTTTCATGATAATAAGTTAATGAATCTGTAGCGTCATTCTTTAAATCATTTGCTGCTAAATTTATTCCAAATGAAGTTAAAACTTGGTCTGTTAATTCTTTTTTATCCTCTTCTTTAACTTCAGCTATAGATGCAATTTTTTCATCTAATGTTTTTCCACCAGAAAGATTTTGAGTTTTCAGCTCAAAATTTGATTCTTTTGATGAGGGACTATTATCCATATTTTGTACATAAAGCCCAATTGTTGTTCCGAGTGTAGCTGGAACAACTAAAAATAAAATTCCCAATTTTATAATTTTTTTCATCTTTCCCCTTAATTTATTATTTTTAATTTGTATTGTAATTCTCAATACATAAATTTACTAATAAAATTATATGTTGGCTGCGTGTGCATTACAAACACTTACGAACATCATACGAATTATATACGAATATGACTATCATAGCTATAATATTTACTTATTTATTGTCCATCAAAAATGAAAAAAAAATGTTCGACAATGTTTATAGTATGCGTATTGTTTGCGTTGG
>JABSQU010000060.1 GCA_013215685.1 Mycoplasmatales bacterium
TAAATAACGAAGAGAAGCATGTTCCCTATAAGCTTCTCTTTTCTTTTTAAAATAACAAATTATTTTAAATGATTTTATTTATAGAAGTCTTATATAATTTTATTGTCGTGAAAACAATTTCAAATAATTATCAAGGATATTTATTCAAAAATAAAATTGTTATTTTTAAATAAATTAATTACTAAGATAATTATTCTAAAATTTATATTGAAGGAGATCGGAGTATAAAATGAATAAAAAGTTATTTGCTTTTGATTTAGATGGAACATTATTGACAAATAATAAAAAAATGGGTGGTTTATCTAAAGAATTTAGACAATTGATAAGAGATATTAAAAAATCGGGTCATATCCCTATTATCATCACAGGTAGAGCATGATACAGTAGTCAAGAAATATATGAATATAATGAATTTGATACAGTTATTGCCAATAACAATGGTTCTTATATTCATTTTCCTAAAAATGAATATTTTGAACCAATAATCATTAAACATAAGAAAGAATTTATTTCAAGAATTTTAAATAATGATTATATCAATGCCGTTTCAAATAATATTATTTTAGAATCGATTCAAACAGCATATTTAAAAAAAGTGATGGGATCATTTATAGGAAATATTATTGAATCAGAAGGTAAAACCAAATATATTTCACCAATAATAGAAGAAAATGTTGAAGATAATATAATGACAGTTCTTTTAGAATTAAAAAATGAGGAAATAGAGAATGTGGCAGAAATTACTTCATACCTTGAAGAAAAATTTGGAGATGTATCAAGTGTTACCTCGTGAGTACCATTTGATAATAATGGAATTATTATTGAAATTGCCCCTCCTAAAGGAAGAAAAGATTATGCTTTAAGAGAAATAGCGAATTACTACAAAATTGACATTAAAGATACATATGCTTTTGGAGATCAAATAAATGATTTTTATATGTTAAAACTTGCAGGAAAAGGTATTGCCATGAAAAATGGTCATAGCATAATTAAAGAAATAGCGGATGATGTAACTGATTTACCTAATTATGAATTTGGAGTAATAGATTATATTAAAAAACATAATTTACTTAAAAAATAATCAAAATACAAAGAATGCATAAAGCATTTTTTATATGAAGAAAATTTATTATTGATTATTTAATAATTTAAACTAATTTCAAAATAAATATATAATTTTAGCATGCTAAAAAGAAATAAGATAAAAGAGCTAATAAATGCGTATCAAGAAGATATAATCAATGATATTATTGAATTAGTAAACATAAATACAGTTATAAATGAAAGTCCCATTGATAAAGAAAATCCCTTTGGAACTGGAGTATCAAAATTATTCCAAAAAGTTTCTAAATGAGCTTTAAAAGATAAATTTAATACGAAAAATATTGATAATTACGCAATGGATGTTTCATTAGGAGAAAAAAGTAATGACTATATTGGTATCTTAGTTCATGCAGACACTGTTCCTGCAGATCCTACTTCATTTTCTTTTAATCCTTTTAAAGGAAAATTTGATGGAGAATTTATTTATGGAAGAGGAACTCAAGATGATAAAGGGCCTTTAGTTGGTATTTACTATGCATTTAAAATAATTCAAGATTTAAATATTCCTTTAAAAAAAGAAGTTAGATTAATTATTGGAGGTAATGAAGAAACTTATCATAAAGGAATTAATAAATATTTTGAGAATAATAATTATCCAATATCCAGTTTCACAGCTGATAATGAATTTCCGCTTATTAATGTTGAATTAGGTGGACTAGTTTCTAAAGGATTCATACCTTTTAAAGATAAATCTATTATTTCATTTAAAGGTGGAGAAGTTGTTAATGCTGTAGCAGAATTTGCTGAAGCTGAAATAATTACATCTCGTAATGTAAAATCTTTATTAAAAAAATATTCTCATGAAAATCATCTTGAATTTAAAATTAAATCTGATAAAAATAAACATTTAATTTCTCTTAAAGGAAAGCCTTCTCATGGTTCTATTCCTCAAAAAGGTATTTCAGCAATTACTCATTTAGCAAATTTTCTTTTGAATTTTTCTGATGATAAAGGCCTTAAATTTATAGTAGATAAATTTCATAAAAAATACTATGGAGAAGGCTTTAACTTAAAAATTGACCAAAAAAATGCTTCAATAATTGGCCAAACATCTACTTCTTTAGGTAAAGCAGTTTTAAAAGATGGATTATTAGAATTAGATCAAGATATAAGATATTCTTCCTTTCATAGTGAAGAGGAAATTGAAAATAAAATTACAAATCAATATAAAAATAATCAAGGATTCATTGAAATATCTAAAATATCTAAACCATTATATATTGATGAAAATGAGCCAATTGTAAAAATTTTACTTAATTCTTATAAAGAAATTACAGGTATTAGTGATGCTAGACCAATAATTTCTGGTGGAGGAACTTATGCAAAAAATGTTCCTAATTGTTTGGCTTTTGGAGCGCTATTTCCAGGCGAAGAACAAAGAATGCATAATATTGATGAAAGATTAAATATTGAATCATTAAAAAAAGCTATTGAAATTTATATTAATGCAATTATTAATTTAGCAAATTATAAATGATAATTTTTTATAACATTTTTTTCTTAAATTAGCATATTATTTGACATATAATTGAGAGAGAGGGATTATATTTACTTATGATTTTAGAAGGGAATTATGAAATATAGATTAATAACAAATGGAATTTTAAATCTTGTTACCTCATCATTGGTAATAATTATAGTCACATTGTTAACTTTATTTTTTGTATCTGACATGCCAATGGAAGTGATTTTGCATTTTATTGTGATTCAATATTTAACTGCTATAGCATCAGTTACAATGGGAATAGTAACATTATCAATGAAAAAGCATTCAAGTGTTTTTGGCTTGTCAATTGCTTCTGGAGTATTGGCAATTTTAAATGGAATCCCTATTGCAGGCGCAGTTGTTTCATTTATAGCAGTTCACAAAATTAATTCATTAAAAGTTGAACAATAAAATTACTTTTTAAAAGGTAATTTTTTATTATATCTTTTTCAAATTAATTCTTATTTTTAATACAAAAAAATCTTATCTAATTCATTAAAAAATTATCAAATTATAAGTGCTAAATTTATTTATTTTTTTCGTGAAAATATTATTTAATTT
>JABSQU010000061.1 GCA_013215685.1 Mycoplasmatales bacterium
TATTGACTGAAATGAATGTATATATTTTGTTAGTTATTTCACTAAATTTATCATTAATAAAAATTTCCAGATTCTCTGAAAATTTATTTTTAAATATTTAAATATTTATCGAAAATATCTTACGTAATTATCTAATCCTGAGAACAGTCCGATAAATGAAAATTGAATTAGTGTTTCAATAGTCAAATTCAATAGAGCTTTTTTGATTTTTTTACCAAAAAATGGAGCTAGTATTATTGAAGGCAATATTACAAATGGAGAAAGCATAAAATATCCAACTTTTGAGAATAGAACAAATAATATTATTAATCCTATAGAAAGGAAAATTGTATTATTTATAAATGAATAACCCATTGGACTTGATGACCCAGTAGGTTCATTTAAAGTCGTTATAAAAACTAACATTCCAACAAATAGCATTTGCGATAAAAGAGATTTTAGTGAAAAGTTTTTGTGGTTTGAATCATCTAATAAAAATCCGTCTTCATAACTATAATTACCAATTTTATAATTTATAAGCATTTTTGCAAAAAGCAGATACATTAATACTCCAATAAATGTTCCAATCAACTGAAATCCTATTATCATTGGGAGAGATTGATATGAATTTCAATGTAATGACTGAATAAGAGCGAAATTCGGGCTCATAAGTCCTAGTCCATCTTCTCCTGAAATGTTATTATTTCCAGAAATTAAATTTCCCACTCCAATTCCCATCAAAATTGCAACAGCTCCAAGGACACCAAATAAAAATGATGTAGCAATTGGAGTTAAAAAAAGTCTATTATTCTTAGAATTATTTTTACTCAGTAAGACTATTGACATAACAAAAAAAACTAATAATCCAGAAGAAACTAATTCTCCAATTGCCATCCCAAGTGATCATTGTGTTGATAATTTAATATCCATTTTTACCTCTCTAAATAAAGCTTTTCAAAATAAGACTTTAAAATATTCATTTATCCCAATATAAATTATATGATAAAAATAAATCTTTATATTGAGATTAAATGACATTTATAAGCAAAAAGGAATTTTATTAAAGGAGATTTTTATTAATAAAATCATTTACTTCTTTGGGTTTTTCGTATATTGTTGCATGACCACAATTATCCAAATAAGTAAAAGGAATATTAAATTCATTTGAAAGTATCTGGAGAGTTTCTTTTGGTACAAAAAAATCATCATTTCCACTTATTCCAATAATTTTATGTGGAGCTCTGCTATAGTATTCATACAAAGTTCCTAAAAGATATTCAGGATTAATAATTTGATTATATAAAATATATTTTAGAGAATTCCTTGTTTTTCTTACAAGTCCAAAAAAAGCAATTGATGTCTTAGCTATATTTTTAAAATAAAGTGTCTTGCTACGATTTTGAACAAGAGCTTTAACTGATTCTGACGCTTCATCAATATTTTTTGGATCAAGCAATTTTAAAGTTTTTTCTCTCATCGCAAGTTGAGTTAAAAATGGATTAAAAGGTGCAACTAAAATCCCCTTTTTAACAACGTCTAAATTTGAAAGAGCAGCTACAGTTGCTCCGCCTAGTGAATGCCCAAGAATAATTAGATTATTCAAATCTAGCTTTGTAATAAATTCTTTTACAATTTCATTATAAAGTTCAATAGTTAGTTTTTTTTCACTTTTTGATTTACCATTTCCTGGCAAATCAATTGCAATAATATCATAATCTCTTTTTTCCGAAATTATCGCTTGCATAAAAAGAGAGCTAGAAGAAAAACCATGAATAAAAAGAACAGGTTGTTTTCCCGTATTTTCTCTAATATAGTAGATTTCATCACCTAAAATTTCAATGAATTTTTTTTCCATTATTTCCCCAATACTAAGTCAACTAAATTTTCTTTACTTAATTTCCCAAAATAGTCACTAAAATTATCAATATTATTAATTATTTTTCTAATATTTTCATCTGTGAATTCTTGACCAATAAAATTATTATATATATCTACAAAATCATTTGAAGATAAGTAATCACCAAAAAAAATCATATCAGTAATTTTATTTTCTTTGACGTTCATATTAACTTGTATAGTTCCTCCATCAAAACGACGCTCGTTATTGATTTCAAATTCAGGATTTTTTGCGAATAATCAATTTTTAGATTTTCTGACATTACTTATAGCCTTGACTTTATCTATTTGATAATTATCAACATCAAATTTTTCTGCATTTTTATTTTTTACAAAAAAATCATAAAGGGCATTAACAAATTCTTTTGTTGACATTTGATATTTTAAGAGATTTTTTATATTCGAAACTCTTTGCCTGGCAGATGTGATACCTTTAGATTTCATTTTTAATTTATTTACTTTTAATGAATTTGATAAAACTGTTAAATCAGTATCAAAAAGAAGAGTCCCATGGTGATACATTCTATTCTTATTTACATATTGTGCATTGCCAGAAACTTTATACCCATCAATGACTAAGTCATTTTTACCCTTAAAATTAGCATTAAGTCCAAGAGAATTCAAAAATTCAATTATTGGTGCTAAAAAAGTTTCATATGATCCTGGTTTTTTATCAGTAACAAAAACAAAATTAACATTTCCATTATCATGATAAACTGCACCGCCACCTGATACTCTTCTTGAAAGTAAAATATTATTTTGATTAACATAATCAAAATTAATTTCTGCGTGTGCATTTTGATTTCTGCCAAAAACTATTGTTGGTTTATTGACATATAATATCAAATAGTCATCAGTTAATGCTTCGTCCTTTACAAGCACTTCCTCGATTGATTGATTTATGTAATGGTTTCCAGATGTTGCTATTCCTATTTTCATTATATTACTGCCTCCATATCTCACGATGTTATGCTCTTAAAGTTATCGATAAACTTCTTCTCTTCTTGTTTTTTAAAATTCAAAGAATTTATATTATGAATTCTTATAAGACTATAATCTCATCTTCTTTGAAATTTATTATTATCTAAGTAAGAAATTAAATCTTCCATAAATCATTCAAAAACACGATCGGAAAATTTTAATTCCCTAAGGAATCCATTAATTTTTATATCTAGTATTCTGCTCT
>JABSQU010000062.1 GCA_013215685.1 Mycoplasmatales bacterium
TGTGCCATTCCCACCTGAAGTGTTGGGAAAACAATTACTCAAAATGCAGTAAAACCAATTTGAAATACTATCAATTAGTATGCTGGGATCCAATTTTTTTTTTCCGCCTGCTGGGATCCAAAACCCCTGGAATTAGTGCATTAAAAAAATTTCAAACTTTACATATTAAAAGAATATGAAGAAAATATAAAATTAATAGAAGATCAAAATAAATTTATTGATCAAATATCAAATTTTACAAAAAGTAATTTATTACAAGCTAGAATAAAATTTAAAAAATTTCTTGAAGGTATGAAACTTGAATTTTTAAGTTATGTTAATGGAGACAAGAAAAGTAGAATATTAAAATCTCCAGGCTCATATGTTGATAATTTTAGTAATGAAACAAGAATAATAAATAAAGGTTTTATTGATGGTAGCATTTATTATAAAGGTTCTACATATGCAAATAGTAGTAATGAAGATTATAAATTAATCAATAAAGATATGTATGAAGACTTTAATAAAAACAATTCATATAGTTATTGAATGAGTCATCAGGATGCAGCTTTATATATGAATCCTACATTACAGTTATCAAACAGAATTAATGAATTATCATATTTCTTTAATGACTGAAATAGTGGTACTATTTGAAATGACCCTAATGCAAATCCAATAATTGCACAAATATATAACAATATACATTTCACAAATATGGGGTCAGATTTAGGTTATACAGTAACTTATAATCCTAATATTTCAGAAAATATAAAAATTGTTAAACTTGATAGAATTAATGATAAGGGAAATGGTAAAATCAATCAAACAACAGGTTTAGTTGATTTTGATGATGAAGGATACCAAAAAAATGGAAGACCAATTAATTCATTTGTTGAATTTGTAGTTGTTGGATTAAATGGTGTGAAAATTGAAGGCGGTAAAGATATCCATATTGGGGAAAAAACTAGTGATGAAGAACCAATAGAATCTTCAATTTATACTATAAAAATGGCAGTTAAACCAAATTCATATCTTCCAATTCAAAAATTAGAAGATTTCAAGTATGAGTTATATAAAATAGAAAAAGAAGTTACTAGTGAAAAGTGATTTAATTCATATGGAAAAAGTGATGGTGTTAATTATATTCTTGATAGTTATAATAGAGGTTGAAATCTATTCGGTATTTATAATTTCTATAATTCATTTGCGCATTACTATGATTTAATGAAAAAAAGTCGTCAAACTAGAGTGAGAAATCTTACTGATGCAGAAATTATCGATGGTTTTAACAAAGCGTCATTCACTGAAAAAGATGAAGCACTTGCTAAAATAGGTAATTATAATAATATTACATTTTTATTACATGTTGATAAATTTAATAACCATTATGTAAGGGTAAAATTTAAAAATGAATTTGGCATCAATATTGAAAAAGATATTAAAATAGATGATGCATACAAATTAGATAATACAAAATATAATCAAATTGTTGCATCGAATAATTACTACAAAGAATATTCAAAATATAAAGATTGAAGAATTAGCAATGGCGATTATTCAGTAAGAGATATAAGAGATGATTTTAATTATAAATCTCATGACAAATCAGGAAAAGAACAAGAATTATATGAAGCTTTTGGAGGGTTAATTCCTAAAATAAAGTTAGAAGGAACAAGTGGTAGAACCACAAAATTAGAACTTATTGGTTCTGGCGAAATTAATATTGATCTTTCTAAAGTTAGCCATGAAAATTATTGAGCTAACTACAATGAGCCATTAAATGAAGCTTTAAAATCAAAAACAAAATTTGAAAAAATTGATTATTTAGTATATAGATATTTCAATGCATTTTTTGCTTGAAAACGTCAATCATATGAAATATTACTTGAAAAAGCTTTTATGCCTGATAAAGTTAAATACTATGATAATAATGCAGAAAAAATGAAGATATATTTTAAAGAATTTGAAAATGGTTGATACATTAACAAATGAGAAGAACCTAATAATATAAAAAAGGCATTGAAAGAACTTGGATTAAAGAATTTTAAATTCATTATTCATAAAAATGAGCACGAAAACGATAAATTTGGTGGATATTATTGAGATGCATTTTTCACTTATGAAACAGAAAATAAAAATAATTTTGATACTAATAGTGATATTTTCTTAAATAGAAGCAAATATGTTTATAATCCAGATACTGATACAAAAGTTTCATTTGGAATCCCACATGGAGACTATAATCCAAAGGCAGAAATAAATATGCATGTAGAAGATTATCCATGATTCCCTAAACATATAACATATTACTATGATAAAGATACAATAAATAATAACTATACATATGAATATTCAGAAATATTAAGTTTCCAAAATAGTAAAGGAAATTATAATTATTTATTAGAAATATTACATAATAGTAGAGTAAATTGAACTAGACATGCAGATAGGAAAAAGGAAAGAGAAAAATTAGAAGCGATAAAAGATACTATTGTTAAAGTGATAACAAATCCTATTGGATTTGTAATTGAAGAATTGGGTGGAAGTGATCAAATTGTAGGATTGACTGGTTTCTTATGAGGATTTGTTTCAATTCCTGGATATTCACAATTAGCAAATATGATTTCTGTTGCAGATAATATTGTTAATGTTGCTGACGGATTTGATGGATTTAATTTATCAAAAATGCTTTTAGATTCATTTGGAGTTGTTTCATCACTATATAAAGTAACATCTTATAAAAATAATGGATATAGAAGTATGAGTAAAAATGTTGAATATAATAAATATATATCCAAACGATATATTAATACTTCTTATTTAAAACTATTAAATAGAACAGTTAAAGACCACATAATTATTGATGCGGATGAACAGTATATTAATCTAGAAGAAAATCAAATAGATATAATAAATAATGGACTTTCTAG
>JABSQU010000063.1 GCA_013215685.1 Mycoplasmatales bacterium
CATTAATCACTGCATTAAAAAAAGGTGGCAAAGAGGTGAATGTAGCTGAAATTTAAGCCTTAGGCGGCATGGCTAGTGCCGCTTATTAACCTATCATTTTATGTTGAAGGATAATGAAAATAATTAACACCTTTAGAAATCTAGGATTACATAATAGATTAGCAATCTTCTCTTTAAGCCTTATTGTTATTCAGACAATGGGGCTCGGCTTTGTCGCTTCTTATTACCTGCACTCTAGCCTTGAACAGCAAATTGGCATGCGTGCAATGTCGGTGGCTAAATCATTAGTCAATAGCCCGATTATTAGGCAAGGGTTATTGACTAAGAATAACCGGGTTATTCAAGAATATATTGAGGTGATTAGACTAAACACCAAAGCGCGCTTTATTGTCATTGGCGATACTAATGGTATTCGCTATTCTCACCCTGATCCTGAAAAAATTGGTCAAAAGATGGTGGGTGGGGATAATGATGGCGCGTTACTTCAGGGACAGTCATATACATCAATCGCATTAGGGACGTTAGGGAAATCATTGCGCGCTAAAAGCCCCATCTATTCCAAACAGGGAGATATCATCGGGGTAATATCGGTTGGTTATCTAGAGCAAGATATTCAAGATATTATTGCTAAGTTTAAAAATAGGAATATTTTCATTGAAAAAATATGATTCTAAAAATTCAAAAGTATATTCATAATTGAATTTTGACAAAATATAAAATGGAATATAATATGCACCAAAAATGGAAATTAATAAAAATAAATATAAAAAGGAAATTATTAATATTACTCATATAGATTTATTTTGTAAATCATTATTTGAGTGTGGCTGGTCACAAAAAAGTAAAAATAATACCAGTGATGAAGCATATGAGGCTATCATCAATATAAAAATAGTTGGAGCTATTCGAATATTTTTAATACCAAAATTTTTCTTGTAATAATATCTCTTCATTTCTTTATTACTCATGCTTGAAAAAAGACCTGTGATTTTTGTAACTATAGTAAAAATGGAAACTTTTTTTATTTCTTCACTACTTTGTCTTAATAAAATTTTATTTTTCTCTCTCCATAAAGGATTTTTAACATTAAGAGAAAAAATAGAAAAAATCAAATATGCAAAAATAGATGCAATAATTACTATTGTTATATTAGGATTCAATCTATAATCAAGATATGAATTATCATAGAAAATGTCTATAGATAAAATTATAATTATTACTAAATAAAATCCAGAAATCAAATATTTAAAAATGAAATTTACTATTTTTTTTCTTTTCGTTTTATTTATTGAAACCATAATTAAAAGGTAAAGAAACAAAAATGAAGTTAAAATTGAAATCGAAAGAAGTGCATAGCTAAGAATGTTAACATTAATTATTCTATAATGCATGTAATCACTTTTATAAACAATATGCATTCCTGCAAAGATTCCAATAGCAAGAGAAATTAAAGTCAAAATAAATATAACATAAATATCAATATATTTTTTTGTTGTTTTATAGGTATTTTTTTCATTCATAATTTCTCCTTTTATTTGCGTTTTCTTATCAGAATAATCATTGATAATATTACAATCAATGATATTGATCCAAACATTAAAATACTAAATTCAAAACTTAAATTATTTTCCGTTTTTTGGAAGAATGATGTAACGTTTTTATTCGATTGGTCAGGAACTTCAGATAATATTAATGATGATATTTTATTAGATTCTGGAGATAAAGTTGTAAACAATGCCTCTGTTGAATCAATGTACTTAACTTCCAAAAGAAGATCAACATTTGAAGTTTTAATAATGTCATCTTTATCTTTGTAAATTTCTACTTTTTCATATATCCCATTTTTATTTAAAATATTAAAAATTTTTATTTCTTCATTATCTGGTAGTAATGTCAATAAATTAATTGGTAAAAAATTCTCTTCTAAATCGCTCTTTATTAATATACTATTAGAACTACTGATTTCATTTTCTGGAATTAAATAGTATGAAGAATAGTATTTTTTAATTCCATTTACCAATGTTACATAATGAATTTGCTTGTAAATATCTTGAGGAATTTGTGCGACTCCGTCTTTAAATTTGTAATTATATATTTTGTTATTGAAATATAAATTTTCAAAGAAATTAATATTATTTTTAGTTAAAGTTTCATTTTGATCTAAAAATTCATCTAAGGAATCTTTAAAAATAGATTCAGGAACTGTTACTGATGATAATGATTTATTTGATGCAATAGATTGAGTAATATTATTTTTGGTATAGAATTTACCCTCTGAATCAACAAATTTAATTGTTTTAGCTATTGTTTTTGAAGCTTGCCAATATCATTTTCCATTAATTAGAATTGTCCCATAAATTTTTTCGCTGCCATTATCAATTATAGTTATTTTTTTATTCTCAAGTGGAGCAGAAATTGTTGAAACATTACCACTAAAATCAAAATCAGATTTATGATAAATAGAATAGGAATTATTTTTATTTTGAACTTTTTTCCAGGATGTGAAATATTTTAATTCTCCATTATCAATTTCGACATATTTTATTCCATTCATATAATAATCTCAAACAACATTACCTTCTTTTAAAATTGCATTATAGATAATTCCGTCAATATTTATTCTTTTATAGGTATCATTGACAAAATCTAAAAATTTAGGAGGAGAAGGGATTCTAAAAATATCATACGCGCCAGAATCTTCATTTATTATCTCTTCTATATTGTCTATTTCAGAAATTGCTTCAAAATCGCTATCAGGAACAGTATCTAGTGAAGTAAAGTATTTTCCATTAGAATAATATTTTATTTCTTTATAAGATTTATTGGTTTTCTCTGTATTTCAAAATGGTCTACCCTTATACATATAATAATCACTAATATTTTCTTCATCTATAAAA
>JABSQU010000064.1 GCA_013215685.1 Mycoplasmatales bacterium
AAAATACAAAGTCTTATAAAAATTTTAGAAAACTAATTCTTTACAATATACCGACTATGATTTTAGGCTTTATTATGCAAATATCCTCTCCGATAATAACGAGTATTTTAGCAAATAGTGGAATTGTGTCAATATCAACAATAGCTATTTCATCATTTGTATTTGGAACAATTTTTACTTCTCTTCATGCTCTTCCTGAGCAAATTTATAATTTCATAACAGGAAAATCTCTTTTAAAAAATTTATTTGAAGGAGAAAAAACAAAAAGAGCTGAGAATTTATCGTTAAATTCACTTGAATTAATTGATTTTTCTCCAGTTATAGAAAAGAAACCTCTCTTTAAAAACAAGATTAACTTTTTGATAAAAAAAGGCAGCAAAGTTCACTTAATGGGAAAGAATGGTTCAGGTAAATCGTCAATGGTAAAATCAATAATGACAAATTCCGATTATGAAGGAAATATTGTAACAAACAATAAGAATGGTCAGATTATTGATTGTAAAAATGTTGCACTTATCAAAGAATTTTCACATATTTTTAATGCAACTCTTGAAGAGAATCTAACATTTTTTGAAAAATCTTATGATGAAAAAACTATCAAAGAATATGCTGAAATTTTTAACTTAAAAATGCCTCTTGACAAGGAAATAACTTCAAATAGTATTTCTGATGGAGAAAGACAAAAAATTGGATTAATTAGAACATTTTTAACAAAACCTGATTTTGTTTTTATCGATGAAGGATTAAACAACATTTCAATTATCGATAGAAAAAAAATTAATAATTTTCTTTTAAAAAATAAAGCAGCAGTCGTTATTGTGTCCCACAAAAGAATAGGAGGCGGTTATGAAAAAATTAAAATTAGTTAATAAATGATCGATACTTTATTTCCTAATAGCTGTTTCAGTGGGCTTTTTGGCATCAACTGGAACTATTTCACTTAAATATACTATTTCTTTTATTGAAAAAGATAAAAGTATTCTTATTCCAATGATAATTTTTGCTATATCAGTCACCTTGTGAATTATTTCATTAATTTCAAGTTTTTATGTTGAAAGAAAATTAGAAATTTATTATGAAAAAATTTTTAAGGATCAAATTTTAAATTACTATATTAAACAAAATGCAAAAAGATTTAATAACTCGAAATTTGAAAATGATTTTATTTTCAATTCTAATAAAATTGTTAAAGAGCATATGATTTCAAAAGTAATTATTGTATCTAAAACGGTTTCTTCTTTAATTGTTTTAATTGCAATATTTTTAATATCACTGGAAATGGTTCCAATATTAATTTTTCTAATAGCACTTAGAATTGTGTTAAATCATTATTTAAAAAATAAGACTGCCAAGATAAATATGAAAAATAGTGAAAATAGAAAAAAATATTCAGTTGATATGTCTGATTTACTATTAGGATATGATGATGCTTCATCCGTTGGAAAAATTTCAAATCTTAATCCTAAATTTTTAAAAACTAATAAAAAATACTCAGATAGAAGCAAAAAAATCATTAAGAATAGAAGTATTATTGCATTTTTCAAAAATTTTTCAACACAATTTTTGGATATGGGAGTTTGAACTTCATTAGCAATTTTTGCATATTTTAAAATCATATCATTACCTGAATTTGTAACATTTATCTCAATAACTACGTTATTTCAAAATTTTGTTGAAGAGTTATTTTCTGCAATCTATAATTTTTCAAGTACAAAAAAATTAAAGCAATCATTCTTCTCTGAAATAAATAGTGAAAAAAATATTTCTTTGGAAAAAGTTTTTCCAATTAAAACTAAAAATATATCTTTTAAAGATAAAGAAAATTTATTCAAATATAAAGATATAAAAATTCTTGAGAATGATAAAGTTTTCCTAAAAGGTTCAAATGGAAGCGGAAAATCACTTCTTTTAAAAATACTACTTGATAGAATAAATTTTGAAGGAGAAGTATTTTTCGATGGAAAAAAAATAAATTCAAGAACTATATCTAATTTTTCATACTATCTTTCCACTAAAGCAATGATATTAGACAGTTCAATAAAACACAATATATTATTAAAAGATGGAGAAATTGAAAAAAAATTCATTGATAAATATTCATTTATTTTTAATAATTTTCCAGATTTAAATAAAAATGCTGAAGAACTTTCTCATGGACAAAAACAAATGATTTGTTTGCTAAGAGTTCTTTATAGAAATCCTCAATTAATAATTATTGATGAAGGTCTTTCTGGTGTTGATAAAAATAACTTATTTGCAATAGAAAATTTACTTTCTCAAAATTCAATGGCAGTAATATATGTTTCTCACCAAGCAAATACAGATTTTAAATATAACAAATTAATAAAAAGAGAGAAAAATGGATAAAAAATACTTCAGATACTTTAAGAAAAATGATGACCTGCCTTTATATGGATGGAAGATTCATTTATCTCCTCAGTGAGAAGATATCGATAGAATTAAAAAAGAATTTTTTCAATGAGTAAATAAAAATCATAAAAATTTGAGTTATAAAATAGCAAACAAAAAATATTATTATGATGTTTTATTTCCAAAAGATAGAAAAATTAGCAATATTTTAGGTAAATATATTACTATCTAT
>JABSQU010000065.1 GCA_013215685.1 Mycoplasmatales bacterium
TTTTTTATATTATCGTATTCACACTTCCCATATCCCAAAATTGGCATAACTGTATCATAAAAATATCGAGCTTTATTTAAATCGTCAGTACCAACAAACACATGACTAAACATATAACCTCCTATTTAAAAAAATTAATGAATTTATTTCAAAAAATTTCTAAGATATGTCAAGTTCAGATAAAAATAATAATGAACTAATTAAATTAATAAATGATGGAATAATATCAATCAATTTTTATGTAACAAATAAAGATGGCAGTAAAGTAAAATTCGAAGGACAAATAAGTAGTAAAAATAATAATAATTTAAGTGTTGGAGATAAAATTCAAGGATTTTATGAAATTACCAACAAATATTCAAAAACATATGCAATAAGCAATAATCCAAATGATAAAAATAACAAAATATCATTTAATGATGTTTCAGGATTAATGGTTCATCCATCTGTACTTGGAGATGATTCAAATGACGATGCTTTAGAAAAAATTCTTAATGCTTCAATTGAAACCAAAACAAATGCAAGTGGCGATGAAATAATAAAAGTAATTATAAGCTCTAAAAATAATCAAACAACAATTGTTCCGAATAACGAACATTGACATTGAGAATATGGCACTTCAGACTCTACCAATAATGCTCCCATTACTTGAATGCCAGTTACTTCGTTAGATAAAAACAAAACAAATTTTATTGATGATTTACTAAAAAACAGAAATATTAATAATACTAAAATATATGTTCGTTTAAAAGCAGACCCAAACTATATTTTGGATAATCCATCTTATCATTACTGAAGTAGTAATGTTGAAAATCTTAAAAATGTTATAGATATTTCGAGTCTTGGTAATTTAAAATTAGAAATTACAGGAATTAACGGAAAAGCTGATGTGAATTCAATTGTTGAAAATCCTTCAACAGGAACATTATCAAAATTTAAACCTCCTACAAATACACATTTAGTTTATGCAGTTTTATCTGAAAATAAAACACTAACAGATAAAGATATACAAAATATTAATAAATGAACCGCAAATCCAAAAGAATTAAATATTAAAGTTGGGGATTATGTAGTTGCATTATTAAAACCAAACAATTCTAAAACTGTAATAAGTGGACTTTATTACACAAAAAATCCAATTTTAGCTACAAATTTAACAATTGATTTTGAGAAAATAAAGGGATTGCAAATTTTTGTAAAAGGTAAAATAAATAAATATGGAAAATTAGGTATTAATTTAGGAGAATCTGATGAAATTCAAACAAATGGAATAATATGAAAAGCTTCAATTAATTCAGGCAATCCAATTGATATAAAAAGCATCGAAAATTTAGCAAATAATGATAAAGTTATGCTTAAAATAGAGGCAAAATCAGGATATAAATTACCTGATGAATCCAAATATTTAAATAAATTACCTTCAATAGTAGTAAAAGGTTTAAAAGATCCGATTTTTATAAATCCAGGAATTAGAATATCAATAAATGATCAAGATATTTATGGATTGAGTGAAAATAACGAAACTGTCAATTTAACCGATGAAAGTAAAGTAATTGTAAATGGAAAAGCATTTATAAAAAATACTACATTAATGAGTTATAATAACGGATCTTATAATACAAATACATCAATTGAAAAAATAAATAATGGAATTAATTCAATAATAGTTGATTCAAAGAAAAATCAAATAAAAGGAATAATTCTTACTATATTTTTCCAGCTAAATGGAGGAGAAAAATCAGAAAACTTCCCATCAGGTCTTAAAAATGGAGATATCATAACAGCTAGCGTTGGAATTTCACCAAAAACCCCTTCAAATTTAATGGATAAATACATAATGGCAGATGAAGAAATAAATACATCATATAGAAATATAAAAACAACTTATACTATTCATGGCTTAGCTGTAAAAGCACCTGATTTAGGAGAAATTTCTATTGAAGTTCCAAATAACTCAGATGGTAATGGAACAATTATAATTAAAACTGAAAAACCTATACCGTCTGGATATGCTTGATCATATCAAATAAGACATAAAAATGGTAAAACTGAAAAATGATCGCAAGAAATTCCAGATAATCTTGTGAATGGAGATGTTGTTGATTATAAATTAATAAATACTAACAACATACCTTTGTTAAATAATTACAAAGGATCAAAATTAATATCTGGATTAATTAAAAGTAAATTAGTTGATAATGGAATAGAGGAAATAATCAATGATTTATATCAAAAAATGAGCTTTATTGATGATAATGGATCAGGTCAATTCGCAGATAAAACTAAAGATTTAATATTAAAAGTAAATAAAGAATTAGAGAAACTTTATCCTGAATATAATGCAAGATTATCATTTGATTTAATTGATAATTTTACCAATGGAAATTCAATTATTGAAATAGATACTCATAGTCTTTCAAATAAAGATAAAATAGTAATAAAAATATCAAATTCTAATCTTCAATTGAGAAGTAAATATATCAAAACAGTAAATGGATTAAAAGAATCAGATGTATCAATTGATAAATCCTTAATTTGAGGAATTACTATTGGAGTGATAAGCGTATTCATTTTATCAATTG
>JABSQU010000066.1 GCA_013215685.1 Mycoplasmatales bacterium
AATACGTCTACCATTTCCCGTATGACCGATTCTTTATCGGTGGATTGTAAATCGTCTATTACGGCGTTCTCTCCTATAAAGTCAATTATCTTCATTGGCAATCTTTATAAAAAAATTAATTGAAATAAATACAGTTTTAAATTACCTACATCTGAACAATATAAATCATTAGAAGAAATGTTAAAAAAATAAATTAGAATTTTACTAATTATAAATTATCTTTTGTTTTAAATGTATATTTATAACATTTCTTAAAAATATTTTAATTTTTCTTAAATAGTTAAATAATATTTAATAAAGTAAAATTAATGACAGTGATGTTCTGTGTTTTCATGTGTTTTCATAACAGCATTTTTACTTGCTCTTACTTTTTTTAAAGTTTTTGAGCCAAAAACATTTTTCTCTATTTTGATTGACATTTTTCATAATAAATAAATTACTAAATATAAAATTAAATTAGAAGCTAACATGGCAGCTGCTGCACCTCATGGAAGCACTAATCCAGTAAAAGCAACTGGTATTAAGAGAATGTTAAAAATTAAAGACCAAAATAAAGCCAAAGCATAAAATATTTTAGTTATACTTGATAATTTAAATAAATAAATGACATTTCTTAAATCATTAGATATTAAAGAAGCAGAAGAATAAGAATTTGTTATGTTAGAGCCGGAAGCAAATGATAATGATGAATTTGCATTTTTGATTGCTATTGCGTCATTAAGTCCATCACCAATCATCATCACAAATTTATTTTCTTTTTGAAGATTTTTAATATATAAAGCTTTATCTTTTGGACTTTGTTCAGATTTATAATCAATGTTTAAAGCTTTAGCTACTCTTTTAGTTTCTAATTCATTATCACCAGATAATAATATTGGTTTGATATTTTTTGATTTAAAAAATTTGATTAATTTAATAGCATTTTTCTTAATTTCAGTTCTTAAAATATATCCTGCCACTAAAATATTGTTTTCTCAAAGCCCAACATATGTTCCAATTTCATTAACATTTTTAAATTTACTTTCTAATTCTTCCTTTGATATTTTGCTAATTCTATAAGTTTTATCAGAAATTTTTCCGCTTACTCCTTGATAATTTTTTTGGATTGAATTGAATTTAATATTTTCATTCTCATTAAATTTTTTATATATAGCAGTTGCTATTGGATGATAAACTTTTTCTTCCAAAGCGGCCGAAATTTGATGGTAATTTTCATTTCCAAAATACTTAATAATTTGCATTTCTTCACTTGTAAGAGTTCCTGTTTTATCTAAAACAACATCAGTAGTTTTATTAATAAATTCAATATCTTTTTCTTTATTAAAAATAATATTATTTTTCCAATAAGATTGAGCTGAAACATAATTAACTAAAGGAACTGCCATAGTCATTGCACATGGACATGAAATAGCTAATACCGAAACCATAATTAAAAAGGCATTAAAGGTATGGTTTGAACTTGAAGAAATTAAAGGGTCAAGATTTAATAAGTAACCAACTAAAAATCATGATATTAAAGAAAGAATTGAAATAATTAAAACTCCTGGTAGAAAAAATTTATAAAATTTATCAGCTAAAGTTTGCATCTTAGGTTTTGAATGATTTGTTTTATTAATAGAATCTATTAATTTCATTAATGTCGAATCTTCATAACTTTTAGTAACTTTAATCTTTATCATTGAACTAATTAATTCTGTTCCAGATAAAACCATTGAATTTGATTTAACATATTGTGGTGTTGATTCTCCATTAATATTTGAATTATTAATCATTCCTTCATCATTAAAGACAATGCCGTCAAATTGAATAATTTCTTTGGCATGAAAAACTACTATATCACCAATTTTGATATCTTGAATTTTGGTTGATTTTGTTTTTTTATTTTTAGAATCTCAAAGCATTACTTTTTTTTGTTTTAAAGTTTCTAATGCAAATTTTTCTTGAGAATTCTTTTTAACAATTAATGCTTCTATTTCGGTTGAAATTCCATTAAATAAATAAAGTAGTCCAATTGGTTCAAGAATCATTCAATCTTTTGAATTAATAAAGATTACAACAACAGAAAATATATATGATATATGAATTGCTAAAGCTACTAAAATGTCCATATTAAATTTGCCTTTTAAAATCCTTTTGTCATACACTTTAAAGTAACTAATTCCAGGAAAAAAAACTACATAAGTGGCAATAATTATTCAAAAATATTTATTATTAACAATTTCAATAGCAGTATCATTATAATATCCGTCTGATTGACTAGAAATAATAATTCTTATAATTACATATGAAATGAATAATATTCCAATAAATATTAAATTAAATCATTTTATTTTGTTTTTCACAACTTAAAAAATATAAAATCCGCGATGTTTTTGTTGTTTTCACTTTGAAATGAAAAAAAAAAAATTGTGTTTTTCATAAAAAAAAAACAAAAAAAACTCGCGAATTTTATTTGTTTT
>JABSQU010000067.1 GCA_013215685.1 Mycoplasmatales bacterium
CAGATTCAGGAGGAACAACACCAGATTCAGGAGGCACAACCCCAGATTCAGGAGGAACAACACCAGATTCAGATGGTTTACGTAAATCTGAAAATTCCGTAAAAGATAATGTATCAAGAGCCATAAGGTTGACAGATCCAACAAATACAACAGTTTTTACCAAGGAACAAATTAAGTCAACTGTATATACAAATCCTTTGAGAAATGATGATCCGAAAATTCCCGATGCTGATAGTGAAGCCACAGAACACATTTTTAATGAAAATTATTATGCTCCATATTATGACATGGGATACAGTGAATTTGCATTTATGAAAGATAATGGTAAATATTTAATAGACTCATTAAAAAATAAAGGAATAAAAAATATAAGATTAGGATTTATCACAGCCTTTAACTCAAACAATATTGATAAAAGTGATGCGCCAACTTATGAAGTTAATCAAGAGATTATTAATTTAAGTAAAAAACATCCTAACATGACAATTCCTTCAATCGGAGGAAAATATCCTTTGTGATTCCCAAATCACTTAGACAGTAATAATGACGCAAATGATGCTTCTGAAGATAATTTATATCAATTTTTGACAGAAATTAGAAAAGCAGGGTTAGATTATACTTTTTCCTTTGGAGGTTGAAATGATAATACATTAGCAGTAGATGCTTATTTAAAAAAATATAAACCACAAGATTTAAAGAATTTATATGCTTCCATAATAGATAAAACTAATTTAAAACATTTAGATTTTGACATTGAGGGAACTGAAGATACTTGAAAAGAAGACACTGGATTACAACCATTTAAAAATAATATACAACCAGCATTAGAGGTAAGACAATTAAGACTTGATGCTCTTAAATTATTAAAAATGGATCCTAAATATAATGATGTTAGAGTTACCTTTACAATTCCTACTGACATTGCTTGGATAAATGGGAAAAATAATATTTGAATGATTCAACAAGGTTTAAGAGATAAAATAGTAGATGAAATTGATATTATGACAATGGATTTTTGAAACCCAATTGAAGAGAGCCATGTTTTCACTTTACCAGGAGAAATGGGATTAGGAGCAATTAATGCTGCCAACTCACTTAAAAATGAAATTAAAAAAATTGGTTTATCAGATAGAGAAGCTTATGGCAAAATAGGTATTGTACCTATGTTTGGAATAAATGACTCTACTTGAGAGGTTTTTGATATCACAAGTGCAATATTGTTAAATAATTGAGCTGTTCAAAATCATATTAAATCAATAACAGGTTGATCTGGATTAAGAGAATCAAAACAACATTTAAGAGACCAAAAATTGTTTAAAGACAAAGATCACACTGATGTTTGAAAATCAAGTGATCTTGAGGCTAAAAAAATGAAAGCAAATTCAATGACAACAGGTTTAGGTGTATCTGATTTTGCCTTTTCAGAAATATTCTCAAACTTTGATAAGAATCAAATGATTGATGTTTCTAAATATGCAAAAGACAAAAATTTTGACTTTGACAAATATCTAGAAAAAGTACTACACGAGTATGGATTAAGAGATGTTAATTCTGTTTATTCTTGGACATTCCAAATGTGAGATTTATTTAAAAATAACCATGGATTTATTCCTGTTCAAAATGTTGATAAAAATACCAGAAAAGAAATGTTTGATAAAGAAAAAACTATTTGGAATTTTTATATAGGAAAATAATATCTAGATATCTTTGAAGTTATCGAATAGATTAAAAATAAATAAATATAATACATTTTAAAGAAATCATTCAAATATGATATTTGATGATTTTTTTCTTCACTAGAAAAAATATTTTAATTAGTCATGAAAGGGCATCAATAAAAGCAATAGTATAAAAAAGATAATACTTTTATTTTGAATTACTTTGTGACTTAAATAAGATTCTCAAAATACAATAACTTTTATAAATATTGACCAATAGAATTATCTTTTGTTTAGCATATCGAAAATTTAGTATTAGATAAAGGGCGGTTGTAATTTTACTTTTAGGAAAGATATTTGTTTATACTTCGATTTCAGTTGTTTGTTTTGTACTTAAAAAATATAGATTAATGACAGAGTTTTTCTTATATTGGTCAGTACCAATAAAAGAAAATATGAAAATATTTTAGAACAAAAACATATTGATGAAATCATTGATTTATATAATTCCAAAAAACAAGAATATCTAAAATATTAAATATTGAAACATTAAAAAAAATTAATGAAATTAAGATAATTAGAGTGCTAATTGAAGTGATATTAAAATTATTTTAATCTCTTTTATTATTAATTTTAATTGAAAATATTCTCAGAAAAAGATATTAATTATTCCTCCAATTCTATA
>JABSQU010000068.1 GCA_013215685.1 Mycoplasmatales bacterium
ATAGCTAAACCTGGATACAAATTTAATAATAACTTAAAATCCCTTAATGTGGATTATGAAGCAAATGTTAATCAATATGAAGTTATTGCAAAACCTACTATTCATCCGAGGGTTGAACAAGAAACCTATCAAAAAAGATATTATTCATTTGGATTTAAACCTACTAAATTATGACTGAAAAAAGGTCAGGTTATAGAAGTGAATCCAGGAAATAGCAATAATATAATGATTAAATTGTATCTTGAAGGACCTTACAATAAAAATGTCCTAAATGTAAATGAAAAAGAAAAAGTTATAACCAAAATCGGGGGAATAAAAATGACTTTTGAATTAAAAGCAAATTCTTGGAATAAAATAGCGATTCCTGAAAATGTAAATATCAAAGGAGCCCCTATTACAATAAGCAATTTTTATAAAACAGGATTTCAAAAATCGCATATGTTGTCTCCGAAAGTTAAATTTAAATCTAGCAAATTATATTTTATACCGACATGAGAGCAACACAAAACTAATTACGAAAAATTTACTAAAGAAATCCAAAAAAATACCGAGTCACAGTTTATTGATTTTATTGGTAAAAATCTTTATTATGAAATGCCAAAATATTATTTAAATGACATAGATAAAAGAGATTTATTAAGATTGGATAGATTAATAGAAAATTGAAATTATTTCTATGACGAATCTACTAAATTATGATCATACGATAAAAGACTTTTATCATTGGATGGAGAAGATGATTCAATGATAAAAATAATTTCTAATGAAACTCAAACAGCCATGGCAGATGCTTATTATAGAAGAATAAATTTTCAAAAGAGTGGCGGGTTTGCCAATGCTCCTTTTGATGAAATTTTTGCTCCAACGATAGTTTTACATGAGTTGAATCATATACTAAATAATCAAAAATTAATCTTTGACAAGCTTTCAGAGGTTGTAAATATGTGAGCAGCAACACGAGTAGCAAATAAATATACTGGTATGGATGATAGCTGATATACAAATAATGATATTTATAAAGGTGACAAAATAGGGGAATTTCTCTCAAAAAAATATGTTAAAGGCGGAAAAACTTTAATTGATTGAATTAAAGAGACAAATGGATATTCAAGTGCAGGGAAAATGTTTTTTAATCAGTTGATAGCTGCTTATGGTGATCAAATTTTATCCAGAATAACCAATTATTATCACAATCAATTTTATGACGAAATAAATAGTAAAGTACATGCGTCTGAAAATGAAGCCCCTTCCAATATTATGAGTTTAAATGAAGAAGAGAGAATTAATACAATGTTAGCTATAAGCCATCAAAAGGGAGCGGATTTCTTTATTGAAACTGCAGTTAAAGTTACAAAAACAAATTTATTGCCATTTTTTGACAAATGGAAATTATTTGCTTCAGAAAAAATGAGAAGAAAAATTGAAAGTTACGGATATCCAATTTTGAAAGATGAGATTTGGAAAAATTTTTCTGATGAACATCAAGAAGGAAACTACGTGAAACCAAAATTACAAATCCTTCCTTCAGAGGTTCCAACAGAAAAAGTTAAACAAATAAAGAAAATTTCTTATTCAGATTATTTAGCTATTTCAAACAATCCTGATTTGGTAAGACAATATATAGAGATTCCAGACAATTACAATTATGAAATTGCATTTCCTAAATATAATTGAAAATCTTTAGATGGATTTGGTAATTTTAAAGGTGATGGAACAGGACCTATTGGAGAATATTCCTTTCTTCTTGAAAATCATTTTAAATCATTATTTGCTAAATATAGAGATTTTAATGACTTTGTTGATAAATACAAATACAAATTTTTTGAAATGAGATTTTGACCTAAAAATCAAAAGAAAGATCTAACACTAAACACGTTTAAAAAAGTTTTCTATTATCAGGATTAATATTTTGAATTTAAAATAATAAATGTAAGGATTTAAAAAATTGTCATATCACCTAATAATACTTTTGAAATATACAATTTTGACGTTAAAGCAGGATATCCTGCTTTTTTTATATTGTTAATTTTAGAATGATGCTGTCTTTTTGCCATCTGTATCTCAATTTTATTATAGATTCATAATGTTCATTTATTGATGTGTGAAAAAAACAATGTCTAAAGTTGTATTAATGTTGTATTAATTTGGATTAAACTAATTTTACAAACAGTGCTATTTGTA
>JABSQU010000069.1 GCA_013215685.1 Mycoplasmatales bacterium
AAAAATATATTTTACTTTTAACTCTAATTTAATATTGATTTAATTTTTTTACAATTAAAATAATTTCTATTTAGAATATTTTGAAATTCTTCCCCTTTAAAAAATAATATATATGTATATATTAAGAATTATATATCAATTGTTTAAATTTATACAATTTTATTTATTAATTAATAATTCTATTGTTTTTTTATATGATAATATTCCTGCTTTTTTTATTCTAAAATTAATATTCTCCAAGAGATTATTTTCATTACCTATTAAGTCAGAAACACATTTAATAACATTCAATTTTATGCCATTTTTTTCTGCTATTTGCGCAATCGCAGCAGTTTCCATATCAAATATACTTGCTTTAATCTCATTTTTTATTTCTTTAATATCCTTTTTTGATTTAATAAACGATGACCCAGAGGCCAAAAAGTTTGTTTTTTCAAGAAGTAGATTATTTAAATAAAATGGCTTTTCATTAGGGGTTTGACCGCGAGGATATCAAGGGGTAATTACATCATGGTAATATATTTTTTCAGGAGTTATAATATCATATAAATTAACATTTTCATCACCGCCAACTGCTCCATAATTATATATTTCACTAATATCAAAGGATGAAATCAATTCTTGAGTTGCAGCTGCTGCATTTGCTATTCCTATTCCTGAATGTACGAAAACAACTTTTTTATTATCTATCATGTAGATAAAAAAGACAAATTGATTTATTTTTTTCTTCTTTATCAATTTAAATTTTATTTCATTAATTTCATTAGAATCAGCAACAATTATTCCTATCATTTTTCTCCTTTTAATTATTTATTAAATATTCATATATTTCTTTTTGATTTTCAGCAATTTTTCCTCTAGTTTTTAATAAATGCTGATAAGTAATTGAAACTATATTTTTAAAGCCTTTATCAAAATCAGAGAACATTAATTTTCTAGCATTTTGTATTCCCTCAAACTTTCTTCCTTCGGCTAATTTATCTGCTGCATAAATAATTTTATCGAATAAACTAATGTTCTTTTCTAGTGAGGTATGAACTTTAATTGCATTAAGAATGACTTTATCATCCATTTTATATTCATCTTTAATTCAATAATATGCAGATAAAGAATGCAATTGATGGTCGTCTAACTTACTTTGGTCAATCCCTTTTGATTCCAAAAATTCTCTATGTCATTTTTTACTTTGACCTTTAGTTATATCATGAAAAATTCCTGCAAATCATGCCTTCTTTGGATCTAATTTTAAATGCTTAGCATATTTTGCGGCTAAATTTCCAGTTGCTATTGAGTGTTTATGCCTTTTTGCATCAACCATGTTTGCAAGTATATCTAATGCGTAAAGATATCTACTAGAAATATATTCAATAACGACGTCATCTGAATTTGATAAAATACCTTTTCTAAAATTAGATGAGGCAAAATCTATTAGTTCTTTTTTTAACAAGTTGCAATTATACTTTTTAATATTCTCCCTTGAGAATTTCCCTTCTCTTTGATAAACAATTATTTTTGAAAGTTGAGAAATTGTATCAATTTCTTTTCATTTGTTTAGTTTATATAAATTATCAGAACCAATTATCAAAAATAATTCATCATCAGGAAATTTATTTTTAAAATATTTAACCGTATCAATAGTATATGAAACTCCCTTTCTATTTATTTCAAACAATGATACTTCTGATTTATCAGGTTTTACTAAATTAATCATATTTACTCTATCTTTTGCAGGAGCATATTTTATTTTTGTTTTAAATGGCGATTTAAAAGCTGGAACAAAAAATAATTTATCAAGATTAAATTCATCAATAATTATTTTAGCTATTTTTGTGTGTCCTTTGTGAATTGGATTAAAAGAACCTCCATAAATTCCTATTTTCATATTAACATTATATATAAGTAAATAATTTGATTAATAAAAACATTACAAAAAATATTCATATTTGTTGTTAAACTTTAAAAATCACATTCTGAAGAAAATAAATTGTTTTTATGACAATATTTATATATATTAATTT
>JABSQU010000007.1 GCA_013215685.1 Mycoplasmatales bacterium
ATTCCATTTGTATTAATAATTGCAATCATGATTTTTTTCTTAGCAATTTTAATAATATCTTCAATTTTTACCTCAAATGCTTCCAAATTAATACCATATTTATTTGCTAATTTAATCATATTGTCAATGTTTATTCCATCATTACCAAAATTAGCTTCTCTTTTTAAATCATTTATTTTTAATCAATTTGAATAGTAATATTTATGAATTGCTTGAATAATCATTAAACCACAATCTTTTATATCATTTTGCTTTTTAACTATCATAATTACATATATGTATTTTTGTAAATATATTGAAAAATAAAAATGACTAAAAAAACTTAGTTAAGTAACTAAGATTTTCATGAGTTTCTACAAATAATTATTAAATGTAATTTATTTTTTTAATAATTTTGCTGCATCTTTATCAATTATTAAAGTAACATCGTTATGTTCTTGTAAATATGAAGCAGGAACATTACCTGTTATTTCTCCTTCAACAGTATTTTTAATAGCTTCTGCTTTTGAATCTCCTGAAGCTAGTAGTAAAATTTTCTTTGCTCTTAAAATTGTTTGAATACCCATTGACATTGCGGTTTTTGGCACATCATCTCGATTATTAAACATTCTTGAATTGGCATTAATTGTTGATTCAACTAATTTTACTTCTCTTGTAACTGAATCTTTCTCTGCAAATGGTTCATTAAATCCAATATGAGAGTTTTGACCTATTCCTAAAAGTTGTAAATCAATTCCGCCGGCATTTTGAATTTTTTCTTCATATATTTTTCCTTCTTCAAGAGGATTATTAGTTCCTGATGGAACAAAGGTATTATCAATTTTTATATTTACTAAATTAAATAATTTCTTATTCATAAAATATCTATACGAAGCAGGATGTTCCCCATCTAAACCAACATATTCATCAAGATTGAATGTTTTAATTTCTGATCAATCAAGATTTTTTTCGATTAATTTTTTATATGTCCCTTCAGGTGTTGAGCCAGTAGCTAAACCTAAAATAGCATTTTTTTTATCTTTAATTTCCTTAGCAATAAATTCCGCTGCTTTCAAGGACATTTCCTCATAATCTTTTACAATTAGTACTTTCATTTATAACTCCTTTATGTTACTCTTATTATATTAAAAAAACCATATATAGGTTTTTAATTATTAAACTAATTCAACTATTGCCATAGGAGTGTTATCTCCTCTACGGCTTGGAGATTTGATAATACGAGTGTATCCACCGTTTCTATCTTTGTATTTTGGTGCTACTGTATCAAAAAGATATTTTCCAATAGGAACACCATTTTTAGTAGAAACAGGTCTTAAAATTTTCTCTGCTTGTCTTCTTGAAGCAAGAGTTCCTTTTTTTCCTTTAGTAATAAGCTTATCTGCATGTCTTTTAATTTCTTTAGCTCTTACTTCGTTAGTTTCTATTCTTCCATAAAGAATTAAATCTGTCACAAGAGTTCTCATAACACCTTTTCTTCATGTAGCATTTCTTCTAAAAAGTTGTGTAGGGTTTGCCATTTATTCTCCTTCCTTAAGTTTTATGTCATATTCAGATAATTTAGCAACAATTTCATCAACTGATTTTCTTCCTAAATTCTTAATATTAACTAATTCTTCCATAGTAATTTCTGACAATTGGTCAAGAGTAATAAAGTTGGCTCTTTTTAAACAATTGTAAGATCTAACTGATAAATCAAGTGATGAAATAAGTACTGATTCGGTAGATTTTTCATCAGAAATATCAATATTTTCTTGGAAAATTTCATCTTTTGTTATGTTTGCAATATCAGATAAAATATTTAAATGTGATAGAAGAATATGGGCAGCTCATGCTACTGCTTCTTTAGCTTCTAATGATCCATCAGTTTTAATATTTAATGTCAATTTTTCTTGAATGGTTGCAGCTGATGTATTTAATTCAACTGATTCATAAGATACGTTTACTACTGGGGAAAAGTCTGAATCCATAGCAATAAATGATCCGGAATTTATTTTAGTTTCCATTTTAGCAGAAAGTGATTTGATACGATCTTTGTTTTCATCAAAAGGAATAAATCCTCTACCTGAAGTTAAATAAAGTTCTAATTCAAGACTTCCTGTTTTAGTAACATTAGCAATAACAATATTTTTATTAACTACCTCTACGCCAGGAGGAAGAACTAAATCATTTGCTGTTACAACTTTATCAGATTCTTTAAGATAAACTTTAATAACTTCGCCATCTTGAAATACTTCTTGATTAAATACAAATCTTACTTTTTTAAGATTAATAATTAATTGAACTGCATCTTCTTTTATTCCTGATATAGTTTGAAATTCATGATCAACTCCTGCTGTTTTTACTGCAAAAGGAGCAACTCCAGGAACAGAAGAAAGAAGTACTCTTCTTACTGCATTTCCTAATGTATTTGCAAATCCTCTTTCTAAAGGTGCAATTGCAAATGAAGTTTCAAAATCTGATACTTTTTTAGTCTCAATTTCTGTGTAATTTAATTTCTCGAATTTATCCATATATATCTCATCTCCTATTTTCTAGCTTCTGCTCTTTTGAAGACTTTTCTTGGTGGTCTAGTACCATTATGAGGTATTGGGGTTACATCTTTAACTTCTGTAATTTTAATTCCTGCAACTTCTATTTGTTTTCTTGCAGCATCCTTTCCAGGACCTGTTCCTTTTAATTCAACTCTAACTTCTTTCATACCATGATCTTTTGCAGCAGCTGAAGCTGCGTCAGCAGCAAGAGAAGCTGCATATGGTGTTGATTTTTTAGTTCCTTTATAACCAATTGCACCTGATGATGATCATGCAATTGCATTTCCACGAACATCTGTAAATGTAATAATTGTGTTATTATGTGTTGAGTGAATGTGCGCTACACCTTGAGCGATATTTTTTCTTTTACTTTTTCTTGCCATTCTACAACTCCTTAACCTTTCTTACCTGCAACAGTTTTTCTAGGACCTTTTCTAGTTCTTGCATTTTTCTGAGTAATTTGTCCACGAACAGGCATACCTTTTCTGTGTCTCATTCCTCTGTAAGCTTTAATTTCCATTAAACGCTTAATATTAAGAGCTCTTTCTCTTCTAAGGTCTCCTTCAGTAATTATTTCTTTTGCTGCTTCACGTATAGCTGCTAATTGTTCGTTTGTTAAGTCTTTAACTCTAATATTTTCGTTAATTTTTGTACGTGATAAAATTTGTTTTGATAGTGATTTACCAATTCCATGAATATATGTAAGGGAAATCACAACTCTTTTATCATTTGGTATTTCTACCGATAATACTCTTGCCATATCTTTCCTCCTACCCTTGTCTCTGCTTATGTCTAACGTTTACAGGGCAAATAACTCTTATTGCTCCACGTCTTTTGATAATTTTGCAATCTTTGCAAATCGGTTTCACTGATGCTCTTACTTTCATATAGTGTTCCTTTTCTCTACCGACTAAGAAGTACCTATTTTAGATCGTTTTTAGTGTGTAGGCAATTTTTTATTGCTTATTAATTTTACCATAATTATTTAATTAATGTTTATAAATGTATTTAATTTTACTTATTATAATAATGTAAATATGTTAAATAAAATAGAAAACAAGCAAAAGCTTGTTTCACTTATTGATTATATTATTACACCAACTAAAGAGGTGTTTAAAACATGTATTTTTTTAATATTAATGCCATCATTGTCGGAATCATTATTCTTAGATGATGAATCACTAATTAAATTTGTCATTCAACCTCCTTTCACAATATCATTATATCTAAAATATTTGATAGGTAATATTATAAAAAAATAACAATAAAAAAAATATCCAAATTACGGATATCTTTTGTTTTTATAGATTTTATAGATATATTGAAGTTGATGAATCTGTTTTAGATGGTAATGAAACAGAAATTAACATGTCATAAGCTTTTTGTTTAGATGCATATTTTTTAGTTGCATCTTTTTTCAATTGATATCTTTCTTTTGAATCTTTTTCTTTATATTTTTCTTCATCTTTTTTAGCATTTTTAAATTCAGCTTTTATTAAATCTAATTTTGCTGATGATTTCTTTTTGTCTTTTCCAAAGAAGAAGAATTTTGATGCTCCTGAAACTTTTCAAGAATCATTAAATACAGCTCCTTCAGTAATTACTTGATCACCTTTAATAAATCTTTTATCAAATTCTTTTCATGGTAATTTAGTATTTTTTACAGCTAAATTGTTGTTTGTTCAAGCTGAGAAACTAAGATTAGAATCAATTGAATGTGCTGCATCAACAAGATATTTAAGATCTCTTAATGTCTTTTTATGTTTATCAACAGCGCTATCTCATGCTTCTTTTGTAGCATATTTTTTACCTAGATTTGCAAGTGCTCCAGATTTTTGACCACCAGCATTATTTTTTCAATTAGAAAATAAAGTATCTGTTGGTATACTTGCATCTTTTGCAAAAATTGCTTCAATAGCTGTTAAAGATGCTGCATCTTCAATTGCTTTATCAAATTCTGCTTTAGTAGCATAAGTTTTACCTAATTCACTATATTTACCAGCTTGAACTGCTTCAACATTATTTTGATATGTTGGAGCTGTTAAAGATGGGTGAGTTGAAACAAAACTTTTAAGAGCTCCTAATGTGCTTTTATTTGCATCAACTAAAGCATCTCATGCAACTTTAGTTTTGGTTGTTAAAGTAGCAATATTTAGTGCAGCTGAATCATTTGCAACAAGAGCTTTAACTGCTGTAACATCTGCATCTTTTGGTGGTAAACTGTCATCTTGTTTTGCAGCAGCAGCTTGTTTTAATTCATCATCTGAAGTAACAAGTGCTTTTGCTGATGTAATATTTTCAGCTCCTGGAGCCATTGATTTATCAACTTTATCATGATCTTTATCAGTATCAAATGATAATAGTTCTGCATTACTTTTAACCAATGCTTTAACTGCTGTAACATCCGCTTCTTTTGGTGCTGCAGATAAATCTAACATTGTGTCTGCGTCAACCTTATTTGGATGCATTTCAAGTCATGCTTTTTCTGCTTCTTTGAATGAAGTATATGTTTTATTTGAATCGTTAATTAGAACATATACCATTTTTTTAGTTTTTGTTGACTCAGCAACAGATGAAATATCTAAAACGCTATCTTTATCAGTATTTGTACTGTCATCAACTAAAACCATTTCAACTTCATTTAAAAAATCCGCATCTATTGCTTCATCTTTTGTTTCATGTTCTTCCCCAGAACTATCTAAATAAACTTTTTGTTTTTCCAGTAATTTATCAACAGCCTCTTCTGCTTTAGCTTTTGATTCGTATGTATTTCCTTCTACTGAATAAACATATTCATCTTTATTTTCGTCATCCCCACATGAAATCACGGTTAGAATTGGCACTGCAACTGCTGCTATTGAAACCAAGCCTAATCCTATTTTTTTTGTATTTTTCATTAATTTACTCCTTCTATATTTATATTTGTAATTTATGATTTTACTTTTATATTATACCATGATGATTTATTTTTATTAAAATAAATATTTTAATTTATCTAAAAAAACAATTAAAAAAAATACCTCTTATGGTATTAATGTCTATATGTTATTCTTCCTTTTGTTAAATCATATGGAGAAATTTCTAAATCAACTCTGTCTCCTGGTAAAATTCTAATATTGAATTTTCTCATTTTTCCTGAAATAAGCCCTTTAATAATGATTCCATTTTCAAGTTCAACATCAAATTCTGCCATTGAATGAAGTTTAACAACTTTACCAGTCATTTTAATTGCGTCTTTTGCCATTTAAATTATATCCCTTCTGTAAGTACTACCCCGTACCCGTCTTTTATTAATACTGTATGTTCATAGTGAGCAGTATTTTTACCGTCCAGCGCTTGCACTGTTCATTTGTCATCTAATATTTTAACATGATTAGAGCCTTGCATTATCATTGGCTCGATACAAATTACCATTCCATCTTTTAATAATGGGCCTCTTTTTGGATATCCATCATTAGGTATACTTGGATCTTCATGTAATGATGTTCCGATTCCGTGTCCTGTAAAATCTTCCGGAACATACATTCCTTTTTTATAAACAAAATCCCCAATAGCCGCTGAAATATCGCCTATTCTGGCTCCGGGCTTAATTGCATTTAGACCAATATAAAAAGCTTCTTTTGCAACATCAATAACTCTTTTAGAAGATTTTGAAATTTTACCAACTCCTCTTGTAAAGGCTGAATCAGAGTGATATCCCTGTCATGTGCAACCTAAATCCACTGAAACTACATCGCCTTCTTTAAGCCTATAATTATTAGGAATTCCATGTATTAAATTTTCATTAACTGAAATACATGAAGCATTTGGAAAACCATGATATCCTTTAAAATTTGGTTTTGCAGATCTTTTTAAAATTTCCCTTTCTGCTATTGCATCAAGTTCTAAAAGGGAAATTCCAGGTTTGATTGAATCTCAAATTATTTGTTTTACTTCAGATAAAATTGCTGATGATTTTCTCATTTTTATTATTTCAGACTCTGTTTTAATTGAAATCATTAGTTTATAGCCTCTATTAATCTGTTGTAATTTTCTTCAATTGTTCCTTCAGCATTAATCGTAACTAATAAATTTTCGGCTTTATAAAAATTTATTAAAGGTTTAGTTTTTTTATTGTAAACATCCAGTCTAGTAGAAATAATTTTGGGATCATCATCTGCTCTTCCTAAGCCACGACCTAGGAGCCTTTCCATAATGACTTTATCAGAAGCATCTAACAGAATTACTCCATCAAGGTTTATTTTATTTTCCTTGAGAAATTCAGCTTGATTAACTGTTCTAGGATAACCATCTAAAATAAAACCTCTTTTTTTTACTTCATCTGAATTTAAAACATTTTTAACAATTTCATTAGTAATATTATCAGGAACGTAATCTCCTGATTCTATAATTGCTTTAACTTCTAATCCTAATTTAGTTTTTTTTTTCATTTCATTCCTAAAAATTTCACCTGTTGAGATGTGTTTAATATTTTTTTCTTCCTGAATTAAAGATGCCAATGTGCCTTTTCCTACACCAGGTGGCCCTAAAAATATATAGTTTTTTACCATAATAGTCCTTCCGTAGTTCCCCCTGTTGATTTTCTAGTTTTTGTTTGAGCTCTAGAAATTTTATTAGTTTGATCTCTAGCCTTCAATTGACTTAAAGTTTCAATAGACACTGTTACAAGAATTATTATTGATGTTCCACCAATTGTCATATTTCTATCTAAACCAATAATTTGTTCGACATATTGAATCGAAGTAATTATCGATAAGTAAATTGCTGAAAAAATAGATAATCTTAAAATAATTCCTGTTAAATAATTTTCAGTTTGTTCACCTGGTTTAATTCCAGGAATAAATGTTCCATTTTTCTTAAAGTTATCAGCCACATTATAAGGGTTGAAAGTAATCATTGACATAGCAATTGTAAATAAGAAAGTAAGTGAAATCAAGAAAGCCAAACCAATTGGAGCTGTTAGTCTCATATTGTCTTCCAATCAAATTCTTGCTTCGTTATTGTAGTCTAAAAATTGCGCAATAGTTACAGGAAGAATTGAAATTGATAAAGCAAAAATAATTGGCATAACTCCAGAAGGGTTTAATTTAATTGGTAAATGTGAAATTTTATTTCCTTTTTTAGTCATTCCAGCACCAGTTTGCTGAATCGGCACATGCCGTTCTGCTTTATAGAAATATCCAATTATATAAATTAAAATTAAGAATACCAATGTATATAAAATTAAATTCATTGCTCCAACAAAAACTGATTTATCTCCAGCTCCAACAACAAGTTCATCGAAAGCAGCTTTAAATTTAGAAGGTATGTTAACAGCTATTCCAGAAAAAATAATTAATGAAGTACCATTACCAACTCCTCTTTTTGTTATTTGTTCTCCTAAAAATAAAGTAAATAAAGATCCAGACATTAAAATTACTGGTAAAGCAAAATATCTATATAGTGCAGTATTAAATGGCTCTTTAAGACTAACTAATGATAAAGGGCCTGAAAGTTGTTGAATAATAGTAATTGACTGAATAATAGCAAAAATTAATGTTAATATTCTGGTAATTATATTAATTTTACGTTTACCAGCTGGCCCAGATCTACTTAATCTATATAAGGGAGGAAAAACTTCAGATTGAAGTAAAGTCATGATTATTGAAGAGGTTATATATGGTGATATTCCAAGGGCAACAATTGAAAAATTCCTTAGAGCTCCACCACCCATCATATCCATAATACCCACAAATGATGAAGAGTCATTTCCAAAACCTGATTGAACAACAACTCCAGGGGTGGTAATAGAAGCTGCAACACGGAAAGTAACTATCAATAGTAAAGTAATAAGTATTTTACCAATTAATGGTTTAGATTTTAAGACATTTTTGATTGATTTTTTTCAAGATTTAAAAAACGATCTAATTTTTGTAATTCACTTAAGATTTCAAAATCATATGAAAGGAATAAGAATAAAAAGTAGTACTTTACTAAAAATACCTAAGATAGACTTAGAATTTATTTTATTATTTTTTTTATTATTATTTTTTTTAGGTTTACTTTTTTCTTCATCCTTTTTAATAGGAGTGAATCAATCTTGTTCTCTTTTATCCATAATTCTTTTATTATTATATATCAATATCTATCAATATGTTTGTGTTTTTTGCTAATTTTTAATTTTTTTTACCATTCTGAAAAAATTTTGGAAAAAAAGCAAATAAAAAAAATCATAGATTATCCCTTAATAATAAGTAATTTGAATTTCTATGATTAATATTTTTAAACTAATTCCACTTTCCCGCCAGCTTTTTCAACTGCTTCAAGCGCCTTTTTAGATGCTTTATTTACTCTGACGGTAACTTTTTTAGTTAATTTACCATTAGCTAATAATTTAACTGGGTTATTTCTTTTAGCAAGACCTTTTTCATTAAGAGATACTAAATCAACTGTATCTCCGTCTTTAAATAATTCTTCAATTGTTTTAAGATTAATTGGTTGATATTCTACGTGATTAATATTTTTAAAACCACGTTTTGGAAGTCTTCTGAATCATGGGTTTTGTCCACCTTCAAATCCAGGTCTTGTTCCACCACGTTTATTTTGTCCTGATTGACCTTTACCAGCTTGTTTACCTCTACCTTGAGCCATACCACGAGCTGCTCTATATTTATCTTTTCTTGATCCTTTATTAGGTTTTAATTCATGTAATTTCATAATTTCACCTTACCCCAACACTTCTTCTGGACTAATATCTCTTAGTTGAGCAACTTGTTGAACTGTTCTTAATTCAGAAAGAGCCTTAATTGTCGCTTTAACAACATTGGATTTATTATTTGAACCAAGCGATTTAGTAACAATATCTTTATAACCAGCAAGTTCTACAACTGCACGAACTGTTCCAGAGGCGATAATTCCACGTCCTTCAGCAGCTGGTTTAACCATTACTCTTGATGATATATATTTAGCTGTTAATTCATGTGGTACTGTACGTTTATCAATGATAGGAACTGTAATTAAATTTTGTCTTGCATCTTTAATTGCTTTTTTAATCGCATCAGGTACTTCATTAGCTTTACCGTGTCCATAACCAATTTTGCCTTTTTTATCACCCATAACAACTAAAACAGAGAATGAAAATCTACGCCCACCTTTAACAACGGTTGTAACACGGGCCACGTCAACGACTTTTTCTTCAAATTCAGTGTCTCTTCTAAAGTTTCTTCTACCGGATTTTCTTCTTCGATTAGGTCCGCCTTCTCTTCTTGGTCTATTTCTATTGTTATTATTATTGCTATTATTATTGTTATTTGTAGGTCTAGAAGCTCTAACTTCTACTGTTCCAGCAGATTTAGGAGTTTCATTTGTTGCATTTTTTACAACATTTTCTTCTTTAACTTCTGTGTTTTTTACTTCTGTCATATTAGAATTTTACTCCCTTCTCTTTGATTGCTTCTGCTAAAGCTTTAACTCTACCATGATAGATATATCCACCTCTATCAAAAACTACTTTTTCTAGTTTTAATGCCGCTACTTTTGTACCGAAGTTTTCTCCAACTTTAGTAGCTGATTCAATGTTTCCTCCATAAGGAAGTTTCATTGATATTGATGATGAATGTGCTAAAGTTTTTCTATTTACATCGTCAATTAATTGTACTTCAATGTTTTTATGTGATTTATATACATTTATTCTAGGAATTGTTGCTGTTCCGCTAATTTTAGATCTAACACGTAAATGTTTTTTTCTTCTAGCTTTTGTTCTTGTCATTTTTGCCATATGATTTACCTTCTGCTATTTAGCTGCAGCCTTTCCAACTTTTCTAATGATTTTTTCACCTTTATACATAATTCCTTTACCAGAATATGGAGATGGTCTTCTAATATCTCTAATAAGAGCTGCCATTTGCCCCACTTTTTGTTTATTAGTTCCTGATACTGATATTTCAACTGGTTTTGGAATTTCAATTTTAACACCATCTAAAATTTCCAATGAAACAGGGTGTGAATAACCAGCATGAACTTCAACTTGGTTTCCTTTAAGAGAGGCTTTATAACCAACACCTTTAATAAGAATTTCCTTTTTATAACCTTTTTCAACCCCTTCAATCATTCCTTGAATAATAGAATTTGTTGTTCCGTGCAATTGTCTTGTATGTTTTTCGTCATTTGCTCTTGTTGTGGTTACTTCGTTTTTATCATTAACTGAAATTGCAATCAGTGGAGAGAATTCAAATGATTCTGTCCCTAATTTTCCAGTTATTTCAACTTTTGAACCTATTATATTAATTTTTGTTCCTTCTTCTAAGAAAAGGACTCTTTTACCGACTCTAGACATAAACTATCACACATAAGCGACGACTTCGCCACCTACTCCTTGTTTTCTAGCTTCTTTATCAGTAATCATTCCATTAGAAGTAGAAATAATTGCTGTTCCGAATCCTGATAATACATTTGGAACTTCATTTGCTGATGCATAAACTCTTAAACCTGGTTTAGAAATTCTTTTTACACCAGTAATTGCTCTTTGAGTACCTTTATATTTTAAAGTAACTCTAATTTCTTTTTCAATTCCTTTTCCTGAAACCACAAAATCATTAATGTAACCTTGATTTTTAAGAATATTGGACAATGTTTCTTTAACTTTTGAATGAGGAGCAGAAACTTCTCTTGTTTTTCTTTGGTTAGCATTCTTGATTCTTATAAGGAAATCTCCGATTGGATCTGTAATTAATCCCATAATTATCAACTCGCTTTCTTAACACCAGGTATTTTACCTTCATGTGCTAGTTTTCTAAAACAAATACGGCAGACATTAAATTTTCTAATAACAGCTCTAGGTCTTCCACAAAGTTTACATCTTGTGTAAGCTCTAGATGAAAATTTTTGATGTTTCTTTTGTTTTTCTATCAATGCTTTTCTAGCCATTATTTTGCCTCCTTATTATTCATACCTTTGAAAGGCATTCCAAGAAGTTTTAACATTTCTCTTGCCTCATCATCGGTTTTTGCTGATGTAACTATAATTACATCAAGTCCTCTAATTCTTCTTACTTTATCAAAATCAATTTCAGGAAAAATAATTTGTTCTTTAACTCCAAGAGAGAAATTTCCTCTTCCATCAAAAGCTTTAGGATTAATTCCTCTAAAATCTCTAATACGAGGAATAACAATATCAATAAGTTTTGATAGGAAGTTTCACATACGTTCACCTCTTAAAGTTACTTTTGCACCCATGGGCATTCCTTCTCTTAATTTTCATGAAGCTAATGATTTTTTAGCTACTGTTTTAACAGGTTTTTGACCTGTTATTAACATAACATCATTAAGCACTTCTTCAATAGCTTTTGAATTAGTAACATCTTGACCAGCTGTCATATTAATAATAATTTTTTCTAGTCTAGGCATTTGCATAGGAGATTTATATTTAAATTTATCTTGCATTGCTTTGACTACAACGTCTGAGTATTTTTCTTTAATATTTTTTGCCATGCTCACCTCCTAGAAATCCTTTCCTGTTTTTTTATTAATTCTATGCTTTTTACCTTTAGCATCAATTTTAAATCCTACTTTTACCGGTTTAGGATCTTTTCCTTTTGATTTTAAAGCTACATTAGAAATGTGAATTGGTGCTTCAAATTCAGTGATTCCACCATCTGGGTTATTTTGTGTTGGTTTGTTGTGTTTTTTAACTATATTAACTTTATCAATTACAATAAGATCATTTTTCCTATTAATAGATACTACTTTACCTGATTGTCCTTTATGTTTTCCTGATATTACTAAAACTTCATCATTTTTTCTAATTTTTACCATGGATTCTCCTTAAAGTACTTCCGGCGCTAAGGAAATAATTTTATTAAATCCCTTTTCACGCAATTCTCTAGCAACAGGTCCAAAAACACGAGTTCCTCTTGGAGATATTTTATCTTCTTTTAAAATAACAACAGCATTATCATCGAATTTAATGTGTGATCCATCAGGTCTTCTTATTGCATATTTAGTTCTAACAACAACAGCTTTAACAACTTGTCCAGCTTTAATTTGTCCATTTGGAAGAGCAGTTTTAACTGAGCAAACTACAATGTCTCCAATTGATGATGATTTCTTTTTAGAACCACCTAAACTTTTAAAAATACCAACTTCCTTAGCTCCGGAATTATCAGCAACAAGTGCTCTTGACATTTCTTGTAACATTATTCACCATCCTTTGCTTTTTCCAGTATTTTTTCAAGTCTAAAAAATTTTGTTTTTGAATAAGGTCTTGTTTCAACAATTTGAACTTTGTCATGTAATTTAGCAAGTTCCTTTTCATCGTGTGCTGCAAACTTTTTAGTTTGCTTATATCTTTTTCCATAAAGAGGGTGTTTAACGGCTCTTTCAACTTCAACTGATATAGTTTTAGTTGTTTTAGTTGAAACTACTTTACCAACTAAGATTTTTCTATTAGATCTTTCCATTATTTACCTCCCTTTATTTCCATTTTAGGTTTAGCACTTGCTACCTTAATTTTTCTTCTATTTTTTTCTTTAGCTTTAGATTTTTCTTTATCATTTGTATTAAGAGCAGTAAAAACTTTAGCTATATCTTTTTTAACAAGTGAAATTTTATGTGGGTTTTCTAATTGACCAGTAGAATTTTTGAATCTAAGCATAAATAATTCTGCTTTAAGGTCTTCAACTAATTTAAGTAATTCGTTATTTGATTTATTATTTAATTCAGACATTAACATTATTTATCCCCTTTCAATTCAGGTGTTCTTATTTTTCAAGTCAATGGAAGTTTATGTCCACCAAGTCTTAAAGCATCTCTTGCTATATCTTCAGAAACTCCTGAAACTTCAAATAGCATTGTTCCTTCTTTAACGACAGCAACTCATTTTTCAGGGTTACCTTTTCCTTTACCCATACGAACTCCAATAGGTTTGGATGTTTTTGATAGGTGAGGGAAAATTCTAATGATAACTTGCCCTTCTCTTCCCATTCTTCTTGTTATAGCTATACGCGCTGATTCAATTTGTCTAGCTGTAACTCAATTTGAAGTTTGAGCTTGAAGTCCAAATTCACCAAATGCTACTGTATTACCTTTTGTTGCTTTTCTTTTATTGTGATAAATATTGTGGGGCTTTCTATATTTAGTTCTCTTTGGTTGTAACATTATTTTTTACCTCCATCGATAATTTCCCCTTTTGAAATTCAAACTTTTATCCCTAAAGCACCATAAGTAGTTCTAGCTGTAGCTGTAGCATAATCAACATTTTGTCTTAAAGTATGCAATTTCATTTCACCTTCAGTATATCCTTCAGTTCTTGCCATATCGACACCGTTAAGTCTTCCTGAAACTGATGTTTTTATACCTTTTGCTCCATTTTTAAGAGCAAATCTAATAGCTTGTTTTTGTGCAGATCTAAATGATCCTCTATTTTCAAGTTTTACAGCAATATCTTCTGCAATTAACTTAGCGTTTGTTTCTGGTCTATCAATTGAAACTACATCAATAGTTAATTTCAATTTTCTGTTTCTTGTGTGTTTTCTAATATCCTTAGATAATTTTTTAACATTTGAACCTGATTCTCCAAGAACAACTCCAGGTTTTGCAGTATGTATTTTTAATGTAATTTCATTTTTTTGATTTCTTGATATTTGAATATTTCCAATTGCATATTCTCTAGTAAATTTTTCAACGTATTCTACAATCTTGTGATCTTCAAGCAAGAATGATGCGAAATCTTTTTTATCTGCATATCAAGTTGCATTGTGTTTTTTTGTGATTCCATATCTGAAACCATTTGGATTAACTTTTTGTCCCATAATTCTTCCTTTCTATTTTTCCGATACTTCAACTGATAAATTTGAAGTTCTTTTAAAGATTGAGTTAGCTCTACCTTGTGATCTTGGTTGAAATCTTTTAAGTGTAGGTCCTTCATTTACTAATACTAGTGATACATATAATTTGTCTGCATTCATACCATGATTATTTACTGCATTTGCTATTGCAGAATTTAATAATTTCAAAAATAATTTTGAAGATTTCTTTGGTGTATTTTTTAATATGGCTATTGCAGTAGCAACGTCTTTTTTTCTTATAAGAGCAGCCACTAAATTAGCTTTTCTTACAGATATTCTTTGTAATTTATTGCTTGCTTTTGCTGATGTAACTGCCATTATTTTTTCCCCTTATCTGACCCATGGCCTGTATAAGTTCTAGTTGGACTAAATTCACCAAGTTTATGTCCTACCATATCTTCAGTAATGAATACATCTATAAATTTTCTCCCGTTATGCACTTGGAATGTAAGTCCGACAAATGAAGGGAATATTGTTGATCTTCTTGATCATGTTTTGATTGGTCTTTTTTTAGCTCCGCCTTCAATGATTGCTTTAACTTTCTTTTCTAAGTGAGCATCAATAAATGGCCCTTTTTTGATTGATCTAGACATTATTTTTTACCCTTTCTTCTTCTTACAATTAATTTTGTAGATGGACGTTTATTTCTTCTTGTTTTAACGCCAAGTGCTTTTTTACCTCATGGAGTCATAGGTGATTTTCTACCAATAGGTTGTTTACCTTCACCTCCACCATGTGGATGGTCATTTGGATTCATTACAGACCCACGTACTGTTGGTCTAATTCCTTTATGCCTGTTTCTACCAGCTTTACCAATAGTAACTAAAGAATGTTCTTCGTTACCAACTTCACCAATAGTAGCTCTACATTTTGATAATATTCTACGCACTTCACCAGATTTAAGTCTGATAACTACATATTTTCCATCATCATCATGTCCTAGAATTTGCGCTGAACTTCCAGCTGACCTTGCAAGAATTCCTCCTTGACCTGGATTCATTTCAACATTATGAATAATTGTTCCTTCAGGAATATTTGCTAAAACTTTTGTATTCCCATCTTTAATATCTGCTTTTTCTCCAGAAATAACTTTTTGACCAACTTTCATTGCTTTAGTTGTTAAGATATATCTTTTTTCTCCATCAGCATAAACTACTAATGAGATATTTGCAGTTCTATTTGGATCATATTCAATTGTTTTAATAGTACCTTCGATACCATCTTTATTTCTTTTAAAATCTATTATTCTATAAATTTTCTTAGCTCCGCCACCCTTATGACGTACTGTAATTGAACCCGTGTTATTTCTACCTGAGTATTTTTTTATAGAAACTAATAGAGACTTTTCTGGCGCATGACCTGACAAATTCTTTTTGTAATCAAGAGATGTCATATGTCTACGGCCATTTGTTGTCGGCTTGAATTTTTTAATTGCCATATTGTTCTCCTTTATTTATATATAGTATATTTGCGGTTGTTTCACTATATAATGTTTAATTTTTCCGCTTCTGGATTATTTATTCTCTGTTTCTTTTTTAACTTCAACTTTTTCTTCTTTTTTAGTTTCAGTTTTTAGTTCTGTGGCTTTCGCTTCTTTTACTTCTACTTCTTTTGCTTTCGCTTCTTTTGCTTTAGCTTTTGCTGCAATTTTTGCTGCTGCTTTTTTCTCTGCTTCTGAAATTTCTTTTTTCTCAGATTTTTTAACAGCTTTTTCTTTAGGTGCTTCTTCTGCATCTTCTGGGAATATATTAATTACTCCTTCTGATAATGTTACGATAGCTTTTTTATACCTATTTGTAAAACCGTTAAATTTTCCAACTTTTTTAGGTTTCTTTTTAATGTTTGAAATGTTGACTTTTCCGACTTTAACATCAAAAATATGTTCAACAACTTTTTTAACTTCGGATTTATTAGTTCTAAAGTCTACGGCAAATGTATATATACCGGCAGCCATTTGTTGATATGACTTTTCCGAAAGAATTGGATACTTAATTACTTCATTAATATTCATTATTTAACCATCCCTTCTAATCTTTTAATATCTGCTTCTGAAATTATCATCACGTCAGCATTAACTATTTGTTCAACACCAAGTCCAGATAATTTTTGAACGGTTACTTTAGGAAGATTTTGTCCTGATGTAAACACCATTGAATCATCAGTTACTATAAGAACTTTTTTAAATGCTTCATTTAAATTTAAGCTTGCTATTGCAGCTACTAGTGATTTTGTAGAAATTTTTTCTAACTTAATTTCTTTTTTAACTACTGCGTTATCTTTTGCTTTCAATGTTAAAGCAGAAGTGAAAGCTAATTTTCTATATTTTTTATTAATTTTTAGTTTATAGTTTCTTTCAGTAGTAGGTCCAAAGACTACTCCTCCACCAACTCATATTGGAGATCTAGTAGAACCTGCTCTAGCTCTACCAGTATGTTTTTGTGCAAAAGGTTTCTTACCTCCACCTCTTACTTCTCCTCTATGTTTTACTTTATGAGTTGAAAATCTTCTTGATCCTCTTTCTGACATTATTGCGTCAAAAACAGCTTGAGTAGATACTTTTACATCGAATACTTTCTTAGGTAAATCTAAATTTTTAGCTACCGGAGCTTTTGTAGGAGCAGCTTTTGTAGGAGTCACTTTTGTAGGAACTGCTTTTGTAGCAGTTGCTTTATTTGTTTCAGACATTATTCTCCTCCTTTAGCTTCTTCTTTTGCTTTTTCAGCTGCTTTTGCTGCTGCCGCTTCTTCCAATTTAGATTTCATTTCTTCTAATGACATATTTGTGTTGATATCTGCACCAACTTTTTTAGCCTCCTCAAGTAAAGCATTTTTTTCTTGAGATTCTTTAACATCAACTAAATTTTGTGCATCTTTGGATTCTAATCCTTTAACTGCTTGTCTTATGACTACAAATCCTTTGTTAGGACCTGGAATTGACCCTCTAACCATAATTGCATTATTTTCTAAATCAATTGCAACTATTTCTAAATTTTGAACAGTAATTTGTTTATTTCCCATTTGACCAGGCATTGTCATTCCTTTATTAACTTTATTTGAAACGACATCACCAATAGATCCTACTTGACGAACTGGCTGTGAACCACCACCTCCACCATGAGATTTAGGTCCAATGCTTTGATTGTGTCTTTTAATATTTCCTTGGAAACCTTTTCCTTTAGAAGTTCCTGTTACATCAACTAGCTCTCCAGCTTTAAAAATAGATGCATTTAACTTATCTCCTAAATTAAAGCCTTCCATATTTCTTACTTCTTTTACAAAGTATTTACCATTGGTTCCAGCTTTTTTAAAGTGACCTAATAATGGTTTAGTTGTGACTTTATCTCTTTTATCACCTGTTGCTAATTGAACAGCTTGGTATCCATCTTTTTCTTTTGTAAATACTTGTGTGACAACATTATCTTTTACTTCAATAACTGAAACTGGTAATGACCTACCGTGTTCAGTAAAAAGAGATGTCATTCCAACTTTTCTACCTAATATACCTTTCATATATACCTCCATTGGCTCATCTTTTATCGGTGAGCATACGATTGCAACTTTTATTTTGCGATTACTTCGACTTGAACACCAGCTGGTAATTCTAGTCTTTTAAGCTTATCTGATAATTTCTCGCTAACATTTTCTAATTTGATAAGTCTCTTGTGAGTTCTCATTTCAAATTGTTCTCTTGATTTCTTGTTTACGTGAACAGATCTAAGAATTGTGAATCTCTCTCTTCTAGTTGGAAGAGGAACAGGACCAATAACTTTGGTACCTTCTGCTTTAGCTGATTCAACAATTTTTTTAGCTGCTGAGTCAACAAGTGCAGCTTCATAAGCTCTTATTTTAATTGTTACATTTGCCATAGTTGATTCCTTTCGTTCATTTTTGAACTGTCTCAATATAAATATCCGAATACCATTAACAACTATTCTTGGTGTATCGGTAACCTTATATGTCATAGACTTAGTTGCTTTTTAATTATATAGAGTTTTTAATAAATCTAGTAAAAAAGGGTGAATTTTATGCAATCATAATAAAAATTACCTGATTTGTCAAGTTTAATAAATAAGTATAATTAATCCATTAATTATTATTTGAATTTTTTAATTTAATAAAAGTACCATGGTTGGTTGTTTAAAAAGAACCATAGTTCTATTATAGTATACATATGATAAAAAATAATAAAGCACTTATAAATGAAGCGAAAATGTTGGAAGAAATTAGAAAAATGCTCAATCTAACAATAGAAGATTTTGTTTATCAAATGGACTGACCAAATAGTAAGTACTATGACTATATAAAACACGGAAGAAAAAGGGGAAAAGAAACAGAAAGAAAAGCTACACATCCTACAATACATAAAGTATTTACCGGAATAAATAAAGCAATTGAACAATATCCACATTGAAAAGAAAAAAGTACAGAAATAACAGCTATTGTTATTACTTATTTAATGCCGAAAGCATAAATTTAAATATATTCTTCAATATCTAATTGATCTAGATTTTCATTATTAATTCAAATTCTTATTTCTTTTTTGTCGTGATAATATTCCTTTATATTTCGATACATTTTATTAATAAATCATTCTGATAATATATATTGATAAGATAATTCCAAGCCAACATGTCTTAATAATTTATGAAACATTTCTAATTTAAAGGGAGCTGTTTGGATTTTTTCATCAACAGAGCCAGCGGTTTGTTGTCATTTTTTTTCAAAAATAGTTAATTTATTTTTTCTGATGCTTAAAATAAATGCATCAGGAAAAATTTTCTTGGAAAAAACTTCCTTTATATATTTATCATTCATTTGATTAGGATATTCTTTTTTTAAGGCTTTATAAATATTTCCTTGTGTTCCATATCAACCAAGAAATTCAAAATTATAAAAAATTTTAAATAAAGGAGTACTTTTTTTAGAAGTAGATATTTTAATTAAAGTATAACCACTATTTATTATTCAATTATATAAATACATTTTTTCTTCGAAATTAATACCGTTTAAATTTGTTTTTGCGCCTCCTGCGCCTGTTCCTCTATTTTTCTTTTTAGTCATAATTTGTTATTAGTACCTCTTCAGCAGGTTTTCTCGAAGATCCTTTTCCTCCTATTAATCTATTTACATAAAATTTTTTAAATTTAAATCCTTTATACAATTCTTGAATCAATTTTGTATTATGATTAGAAACCATAAATTTAACACCCATTTCATGAAGTTTTTTACATAAAATTGAAAGTTCAATTTGTCCACTTATCCCAAATCCTCCTTCTTGATAAGCATCAAATCCTTTTTCATCTTTTTTATAATCATATGGAGGGTCAAAATATACAAAATCACCTCTTTTTATATCTTTTAATGATTCACTAAAATGCCCTTGTCTAATTTGTACTGAACTATTGAGATAACTTGATATTTTCTTAATGTTCTTTTCATTAAAAGTTTTAGTTGGTTTATGTTTCGAAGGAGTATTATAATAGCCCAATGAATTAACTCTGTATAGACCATTAAAGCTATTTTTATTTAAAAATATAAATCTAGCAGCTCTTAATTCTTTTGTAGCAGTCTTTAGAGAAATCAAATGATTATCACTTTGACTATTTCTGTCTATCAGTGCGATTTTTTTGTAAAACGGTGATGATTTTATAATTTTTTTCTTTTTATCATCATATGAATTAGTAATAAAATGACCATATTCCATTAATAATAAATATTCTCTTAATCTTTTAAATGAAGTTTGCTTTGATATAACTCTATAAAGATTAATTAATTCCTTATTAAGATCACTAATCACTGCTTTTTGCGGATTAAAATAAAGAAGAACTGCTCCTCCACCAACGAATGGCTCATAATAAGTATTAAAATTTTTAGGCCATGATTTTTCTATATATTTTATTGTTTTTCTCTTTCCTCCCGTTCATTTTATAAAGGGAACCATAGTTGTATTTTTCATAATAATATTATACACCAACCATGGTTATTTTAAATTAACTATTTTAGAGAATATTTTTTTTCTTTAGTCAATAGATTTTTTAAATAAAAAATAGAAAAAACATCCGCAGATGAATTTAGAAAATTAATAATTTTTATGCAAAAAAACAAGGTATTAATCCTTGTTTTTAAAAATTTAATTTATTAATATTATTTGCTTTCTGAATATGCTTTAATTTTTTCTGCTGCTTTTAAAGCTTCTTCATGAGTTTTTGTAACATCAATTGTTGTAGTAACTAATGCTTTCCCATCTTTATCTTTATATTTTGCAAGTATTTCTTTTAAAGCTTTTTTGTAATCAGCTAATGAAACAGTTTTTGCTTCTGGAACTGAAACAGTTTCTTTAGTACCAGGTGTTTCTGCATTACCTTTAGTTGTTACTGTTGCAACTGATTCTGGTGTTGAAACAAATTTTCCTAAGTCAACATCAACTCCGTCAACTGTAACTACTGTGTTAGTAGCTGCTACAGCTGCTGATCCTGCTTCTTTAGTTGTGATTGCAAGTTTAGATTCTTCTACAAATGTTCCAAGATTAAACTCTTGATCTTCAACTCCATCAATTGTAACAACAGTAGCTTCTGCTGGCATATCTTTTTCTCTAAATAGAGGAATTTTCATAGCTGCTTCTTTTTGTAATTTTAATAATGATTTTGGTTCTGCTACTGCTTTAACTGTTGAAACATCAACTGCTGTTTGGCCCATTTCATCAGTTTTATATTTAGCTAATTCTGCAAGAATTGCTGCTTCATCAGCTGCTGCATCGATTGCTTTATCAACGTCAGTTTTAACTGCTGCTGTTAATTTAACTTCTGCACTACCAGCTGTTTTAACTACAACTTTAGGTGAAGCTACAAAACTTTTTAATGTGTAATCTTTACCATCAATTGTTACAACTGTTTTTACTTCATCAGTATGTGTTCCGCTAAATAGATTTGTTGTAAGTGCTTTAGCAGCTGCTTTTTTTTCTGCTAATGTTCCTGCAGCTGTAACTGTTGAAACATCAACTGCTGTTTGGCCCATTTCATCAGTTTTATATTTACCTAATTCTGCAAGAATTGCTGCTTCATCAGCTGCTGCATCGATTGCTTTATCAACGTCATCTTTAACTGCTGCTGTTAATTTAACTTCTGCACTACCAGCTGTTTTAACTGTTAATGTTGTGTCAGTTACAAATCCGCCTAAATCAACATCTTCAGTACCAATTGTTACAACTGTATTTGTTGCTGGAGTATATGTTCCACTAAATAATCCTGTTGTAAGTGCTTTAGCAGCCATTTTTTGTCCATCTAATTTTGTTTTAGGTGCAACTACACTAGTAACTGAATCTGTATTAACTGCCGCTCCTTGAGCATCACCTTTATATTTACCTAATTCATCTAAAATTGTTTGTACATCTTTTGCTGCTGTAATTGCTGCATCAATTGATACTTTTCCCATTCCTTCAACTTTTACAGTCATTTTTTCAGCTTTGTGTCCAGCTGTTTTAACTGTTGCTTTTGCAGGAACGTTTTCTAAAAATTGATTTAAATGAAGATCTTTTCCATTAATTGTTAAAACTGTATTTACTGCTTCAACAGCTGCTGTTCCTGCAGTTTTTGGTGAAACTGTAAGATTAGTAGTAAATTTTCCTAAATCTTTTTCAACTCCATTAACAGTAACAACTGTATTTGCTGCTGCCATGAATTTTCCGTAAACTCCTGCAGTAATTAATGCTTCAGCAGCTGCTTTATTTGTTGCAAAATCATTTGTATCTAAAATAGTTGCTGTAGAAACCTCTGATTGAGATGCATCTGCTTTATCATATTTACCTTCAAATAATTTTCTTAATGCTTCAGCATATTCTGCCTTTGTTTCTGATTTTTGAACTGCTTCTAATTTAGAATTCAAATCTACTGCATTTTTGCTTGCGCTTTCCGTGTTAGATTCTGATCCACATGAAACTACTGCTGCAATAGGTAATGCAATCGCTGCAATTGCACCTATTGAGAATAAGTAATTCTTTTTGTTTTTTATTTTTTTCATTTTCTCTCCTATATTTTTTTTACATACAATGGATAATATTCTTGATAAATATTCATTATATAAGGAAATTATAACTTTTTAATAGCCATTTTTTACAAATATAAATGCATACAAAATCGTCTCTAATTTATTTAGTTTTATATAAAGACTTAATGTTTTTTTTAAATTATAAAAAATGTATCAAGAAAAAGTTATACCTATATGGGGGTCGCTATAACTTAAAAAACTCATTACTCAAAACGGTTTTTTAGCATTGCTGTTTAAAATCCCCTTTTGAGTTTCCTCTTTTTCATTTTATCATATTTACAATATGTTTTAAAAAAAACACATATTTTTAGCATTATTAATTTGCATTTTTTTCAAAATATTTGTATTTACATCAATAAATTTTTAACAATATTTATTAAATAATTTTATAAATTTTTTTCAAGATATTTTTTTATTTAATTATATTTATTAGAAATTTCCAAAATATTTTTACAAATTTATTTACATTAAAAAAATTAAAAAAAATTAAAAATAAATAAAAAAAACAACTTTTTTACAAGTAGTTTTATTTTTTTGTTCTCCTTTTAGTGGCAGATTTTTCTGCTAACTCTTCTTTCATATTTTTTGATGAGGCAATTGCGGAATTCATTTGTTTTAGCTCTAATAAAATTTGCTCTTCAACTGTTGGACCAGCAGGTGCTGGTGCAGGAACATTTCTTCTTCTATAGTTGATTATCATATATGCAACTAATAGCCCTATAAAAATGAATGTTGCAATTATAATGAATCCTATAAGAGCGGCAATAAATTTACCATACATAATTCCATTTAATGGAAGTCCCTGAGCTTTAGTTGTTAGTTTTGTAACTGGATCAAAAACTTGAACAACTTCTCATTTTGTTGTTCCGGCTGACATATATGCGATACTGTCAAATCCAGCTCCTTTTGCAATTGCTCCTGTAATAATGTCATTTGCTAATGAATTTACTACTAGTCCAAATGCTGATCCTAGTAATAACCCAATAGCAAGCATGAACATATTTCCGCGTGATACTACTTTTTTAGCATCTTTTCATGATTTATTGAATATTTTTTTCATAAGTAAATTTTACAATAATTTCAATGGAAAACAAAAAAATTCCCATTTAAAATTAAAGTTAAAACTTATTAATATCAATGATATTAAGATTTTTGAAATAAATTTTTAATCATAAAAATAAATAATGAGAAATTAAATAATCCTATGGAGATATTCCTAAATTAAGCATTTAAATTTTTGAATATAAAAAGCAATAAAATTGCTAATTTTATATATTAAGTTTTCTTCTTTGATTTTTTAAATCTTCAACTCATTTAAAATAATATCTTCATGCATCACTGTTATATTTTCATTTAATTGGGAAAACTAATAGAATACTGAATGCATCTTGAGAAATATTAATTAAATTTGTTAAATCAATATTTTCTGGCAATTCTACCAATGATGACAATCCATTTGAACTAACAGATGTTAAACTAGATAAATCCACTTCATCAGGAAACTTATTTAAACTTGAAAGCGAATAACTTCCTATAACTTTAAGGTTAGATAAATCAATATTTTCTGGAAGTGAAAGAAGTTTTTGAAGTCCATAATCATCTATATTACTCAAGTGAGAAAGATTAACATCATTTGGTAAGCTTGTTAAATTGTTAAGTGCCATAAAACCTATTTTTTCTAAATTGTGTAAATCAACACTCTTTGGAAATGAAATTAAGTTTAATAGGCCATATGCAAGAATTTCTTTTAAAGATGATAAATTGACGTTATTTGGGAAAAATCTTAGTGATGATAAACCATGAGAGTCAATTTTATTTAGATTTGAAAGATCAACACTTTCAGGAAATATAAATAATTTTGAAAGAGCATATGGCCCAATATATGTTAAATTATGCAATGTAACCCCATTTGGAAACATTACTAAATTTTCTAAACTTTTTTCATTTAAAGTTTTAAGCATAGGTAATGTAACATTATTTGGAAATTCAATCAGATTTTTTAGACCATTCTTATTAATTACTTCTAATTTTGATAAATCTACTCCTTCGGGAAATGTTCTTAAATTTTCTAAACCACCTTCTCCAATACTTTTTAATTTAGAAAAATTAACATTTTTAGGTAATTCCACCAGTTTTTTTAGCCCATTGGGAGCAATTGAAGTAACTTCACTAAAATTTATAGGAATATTATTAAAATTGTAATAATCAGAAATTTTTCTATTTCTCAAAATTGTTTGTTCAGTTATTGTACCTTTTGGATTAAGTTCTTTTTTATCAATTTCTATTTCTTCATCAGTTTTACCTTGAATTTTTTTGATGAATGTTTTTGCCGGTATTCCACTACTTTTTGCTTGTAATTTGACTGAAAGGGTAATTAATCCTTTATCATCTGATGATAAATCATAAGAAATATTTGAATTTGGTATATTTAATAAATCAACATTTAACTTGTCAAGTAAATCTTGTGAATTTTCAATTGATTCAATTATTTTATTCGAAGAATTAGAGAATATGCCATTAACAATTCTAATTCTATCTAAAGAATTTTTAACATATCTTTCATTATTTTTTTGAATTTCCTCTTTGTTTTTTTCTGTTTCTTCCAAAAATGAGTCAATTTTTTCATCAGATTTACCTTTTATAACTTTTATGAAAGTTTTTGAAGGAACGTCTGCTCCCATTGTAATGACTTCAACTGAAACATTTATTAATCCATTTTTTTCTGAGCTTGTACTTACTTTAACAATAGAGCCATTTAATTCAGGGATATATATTCCTAATTTTTCAGCCAATTTATCAACAGTATTTATATCTTTTGAGATTTCAGAAACCTTTTGATTTCCTTGTTCAATAATATGACCAGATTCATCAAGAACTTTTTTTACTAAATTATTATTTTTTTCTTGTAATTGATTAATTATCTTTTTTTCAATTTCTTTATCCGACAATCCTTGAACAGTTTCTGTATATGATTCAGATAAATTTTTAGATTTAAAGTCTACTTTAATTGTTGCAAGTCCTTCTTTTGTTGCTGAAACATTAATTGTAATATCAGCATTTTTGATATTAGGAATTCTAATATTAAATTCATCATTTAAATCTTCTTTATCTTTTATAGATTTTGCTATTTCTGAAGCTTTTCTTGTGCCTTGATTTACAAAATTCGCTTTAACTTTCATTGCATTTTCTACAATTTTAGCACTATATTTTTGATTATTCATTGAATTTTCATCGTCAACCGAATTCGATCCGCAAGAAACTACAATTGATAATGGAATCGAAGATGTGGCTACTAATGAAATTCCTAAAATTATTTTTTTCATATTTTTCCTTACTTTCTTAAATTATTAATTACATTAAATTCGTATGCAATCAAAATTTATTTTTCTATGTAGATGCTTTTCTACGAAATGGATCTTCTCCATTAATTACTAATAAATCAGACAATTCAATATCTGGTCTAAATGTTTTTAAATTTTTAAGAGCGTTATTTTCAATAAATATAACATTTGAAATATTAATATTATTTGGCAATTCAGTCAATGAAGCTAATGAATTTCCTCCCATAACTAAAAGACTTGAAAAATCTATATTTTCTGGAAGAGTTTTTAAACTAGCCAAAGCATTTGAATCAAGATAAATAAGATTAGAGAAATTAATATTTTCTGGGAGAGATGTTATTTTTCCTAGACCATTATATTTAATACGAATCAGACTAGAAAAATCTATATTTTCTGGAAGCGAAGTTAAATTTTTCAATGACGACATTCCAATTATCTTTATATTTGAAAAATCGATATTTTCTGGAAGCGAAGTTAAACTTTCTAAAGAATTATCCTCAATAACATTTAAATTAGAAAAATTAATATTATCTGGAAGTTTTTTTAATTTTTGTAAACTTCCTTTTCCAATTTTTTTAAGATTAGATAAATTAACATCTTGGGGAAGTTTTTCTAAATTTTTTAACGCCTCATCTCCAATATATAATAAGTTAGATAAATTGACATTTTGAGGGAATTCTTTCAAAGATTTTAAACTATTTCCTTTTATGTATGCTAATTTAGATAGATTTACATTATCCGGAAATTTAGTAAGACTTGATAAAGAACTGTCTTCTAATGAAACTAAACTTGAAAGATCAACGTTTTCTGGAAATCTTTCTAAATTTCTAAGAGCTCCTTCATCAATTGAAGTGACTTTACTAAAATCAATATTTAAATTATCCAAATTTTTATATTCAGATAGAAATTTTCCATTAATAAAATAATCGTTTTTCAGCACTCCAACTGGATGTAATAATTTTGGAAGTATATTAATTCTTTCATCAGTTTTACCTTTAATGTTTTTATTAAATATTCTCACAAAGAATTTGTTGTATAGTTTTATAGTTAAATCTACATCACCATTAAGATTAGCAAATATTTTCATAGTTATTTTAATGTCACCAAGTTCTGGAAGTTCGATTTTTAACTTTTCCTCTAAATCTCCAATGGTTTTTATAGATGAAATAAATTCTTTTGTAGTTTGATTCCCTTGATTAATTTCATTTACAGAATCTAATGTTTTTTGTAATTCCATCGCAATTTGGTCAAAATGTTTTTTATTTTCAGTCATATCATGAAAAATTTCTTGATTAGGAGAAACATTAATTACTGTGCTTAATGTTTTTATTGGGATCGTAGCATTTTTTGTTGTTGTCTTTACTCATATATAGACAGCTCCATCATCACCTGTAGCGCTTATTTCAAAATTTGTACCAAATAAATATGGTAATTGTGCACCAAAATATGTTTTTAAGTCTTTACGATTTTTTATAGAGTTTGCCAATTCTTCTGCATTTAAACTTGCTTTATCGGGATTTAATGTTGCCTTTTTTAATGCATTTTCTATAATATTAAGATTATTCTTTTGTCTTAAATTAGCAAGTTCAACTAAAATTTCCTCATCACTTTTACCTTGAACTTTTTCCTCGAAAATTTTGTTTTTTTCAGGAGATTTCTTGTTTATTGTTTTAACTTGAATATTGATAATTCCATCACTATTTCCGGTTGCAGATATTGAAATTTCAGAGGAATCAAAATTAGTTAAATCTATTCCTAACTTATTTTTTAAATCATTCAAATTAGTTACAGATTTAGCAATTATGGACGCAGTTTTTGTACCTTGATTGATTATTTTTCCGTTTTTTTCTAGTGATCTTTCAACATCTTTGTTTAGATTTTTTTTATTGTCTGTGATTTTATCGGTATTATTTGATTTAGACCCACAAGAAATAACTATTGATGTAGGTACAATGGTAATTAAAATTGAAGAAAATCATAGAAATTTTTTTTTCATTTCCTATCCTATCTTTCATTAAGTAATCCTGAAAATATTCTAACATAAATATATATGCAAAAAGAGTATTGTTTTCTAATAAAAATAAATGTATGTATAATACAATGTGTAAGGAAAAGAATTAAGGAGAAAAATGAAAACTAAAAATAAAAGAAAAATAAGAGTTTCTTTTTATTCGATTCTATCAGCAATTATTCCAACAACATTAATCCCAGTTATCTATTCAAATATTGAAAAAAATCATACATTTGAATCAAATTTTAATTTAAAATCAGAGAAAATTAATGCTACAAGGAAAATATCCGTCAAAAAATCAGATATAGAAAAATATATTTGATTTTTGGGACATAACTCTAAAGCAAAAGCAAATATTTCAAATACTTCAACGAAAGGGTATAAATTAGAATTTGATAATTTAAAAAATAATGGCAATCTAAAAAATGGAGATAAAGTTAAAGTTAAAGTAATTCCTATGTTAGGATATAGCTTGAATAATGATAGTTTAAGTGAAACTGAAATTTCAGTATCCGGATTAAAAACTTTTATAAACCCTCAAAAATACGAACTTGAAAAACATATAAAATATTTAGGAATTAATGGACGAGGATCAATAAAAATAGATGAATCAAAGCTTTCTGGATATACAGCAAAAATGAAATATCCAAATAGAAATGGAACTTTATATGATGGAGATAAAGTAGAAATCATATTACAGCCTAAGGAAAATTATACTTTTATTGAAAAATATCAATTATTAGGAAATTATCCTCAAAAAAAATCATATAAAATTGAAATAACAGACCTCAAAAAACTAATTACTAATGATAAAAATGCATTTTTATCAATTGGTGATATTAGATCATACGTTAAATTTGAAGGAAAAAATGGAATTGGTAAAATTGTCGGATATAGAAAAAATGAATCTCTCAATTTAGATGAATATAATCTTAATTATGAAATAACACCAATTTTACTTGATGATAATGGAAAAAATAAATATCAATATGGAATAAAAATACTTAATGGAATTTTATACAATGGATCAAAAATTGATTTCAAAATAAAGGCAAAGCCTGGATATCTTTTTGGAGATTACAATAATTCATTTTCGTCAACAATAATTAGCTTGAAAGTTTCAGGTCTAACAGGAAATGTTCTTGATAAAAAAACTGGTATATTAATTCAAAATACATGATTACACAATAGAAACTTAGAACATGCAAAAGATGAAAAAGTATTTTATGGGAAAAATGGAAGCGGCAAATTTATTGCATCAAATAAATACATTGGTTCAACACATGATTTTAAATTCCACGGAATTTACCTTGATGGCGAAACATATGTAGGCCACTTCAATTCAAAAGAAGTTGAAAAATTATTCCCATACATAGAAGGATTTATTTATTCAAAAAATCAAAATCATTTGCATAATGGAGAATATATAGAAATTAAAATTCTTCTTAAAAGAGGATGAATTTGAGAAGATATTAATGATAGTGTTGTTGTTATGAAAGTTTTTGGATTAGTATAAATGTAAAAAAACTTCCTTTTAGGTAGTTTTTTTATGAAAAAACATTGTTGAAATTTTATTTTATTCTCGATGGTAGAAAATTTATTAATTTGATTAAATTATATAATTTAATCTTTTTGATTATTTTTTTTAAGAATGAAATTGACTATATCATCATAAACCACAAGTTTATTTAAATCATTATGAACTTCGTGTCTTCCTTTTTTGTAAATAATGAGATTTACACACTTTTTTTGTTTAAGCATTTTTGAATAAACTTTTTTTGGTCCTTTAGACATTCTGCCAACTGGATCATTTTCTCCTGCTATTAGTAATGTGTGATTTGATTTGATTTTTTTATATGAATTATTTTTTCTAATGAATTTTAAAAGTTTTAACATACCGATAAATGATTCATTCGTAAATTTTGATCCATTCAGAGGATCTTTTACAAACTCATCTCAAACTTTAGGATCATTACTTAGCCATGAAAGAGAATGATTTTCTTTTTTAAATTTTTTACTAAATGATTTATACGAAAGATTATCAATTAATTTATTTCATGTATTTTTTCCTTTGATTACTCTTGTTAATTTGGCAATAAAAATACCAATTGACGGCTTTATTCATGATTCTTCATTAGTTCCAGAAATTATATATTGAGGTGCACCAAATATTATAGAATGTGCCCTAACAACAAAAGAACCCATAGAATGACCGTAAATTGTATAAGGAATATTAGAATATTCATCTTTAATAATTTTTGAAATTATCTCGACATCATTTACCAAATTTACAAAAGAATTTATACCCATATTACCTAATTCATTTTGCTCAAAAAATGCTTTTCCATGTCCCCTTAAATCAATTGCAAGAACATTAATATCGTTTTTATTTAAATACTTAATTAAATGCATATATCTATGAATGTTTTCTTTTGATCCATGAACTATTTGTAGAATTGCTCTTGGAGATTTAACGCATCATTTATAAAGATATGTATATTTCTCATTTTCTAATTTTATTTTTAATTTTTCCATTTTAAAACCTTCATCTTATTATAATTATAAACCTTGCTTTAATCATTCAAAATGTTATTTCAAGTAGAATAGAAAATTTTAAATTTGAACTTTGATTAATATACAAAAATAAAATTACATAATTTTATAAATATTAAATTATAATTTTAATAAGAAAAATAATGCATGGAGTACATTTTTAGGACTTTTAAAATTAAAAGAGTCAAACTTTCTAAAAATTTTTTATAAAAATAAAGATTTTTCGATGATTGTCAATAGGAAAGAGCAAAATGAATA
>JABSQU010000070.1 GCA_013215685.1 Mycoplasmatales bacterium
GTGTTTTTATTGATGTCACGGCGGGCGTTAATCTCCGGTTCTGCCGCTTTCAAACTCCAGTCCTTTGTCAGCCTTTTTAAAAGATTAATGTTCGTAGCCATGTTAACCAGATCATAATGACTTGCATTTAATTTTTTTAATTTTTGAATTTTTAATAGAAAGATAAATATTTTTAAAAATAGAAATTGTGGGATAAAGTGAATAATTTTGTAAAACATACCCAATATTTTCATTTTTATTCTCACCATCGATTAGAATAGTTCCTTTTTTATTTTCGTGCAAATTTGCAATTGAATTTAAAATACTGCTTTTCCCTGATCCTGAAGGACCTAAAATAACTAAAAATTCTTGTGCATTAATTGCAAAATTTATATTTTTTAGTATTTTAGTTTTGTTAATGGTTAAATTTAAATCAATAACTTGAATTTTTCTTTGATAATTCATTGAATCACTTAATTTCATTTCCATTTTTTTACTATTAGATTTAAAGTTAAATATTTTATCGGGATTTATTGAATTAGAATTTTTAACAAATTTGTTGAAATCATCTTTATTTGATCCATTTATTGTTCCTGTTGAAAAGAAATTTTTTTCTGGAGAATTAAAATATTTTTCTTTAAAATCATTAAATATTAAATAAGAATTAGTTTTATAAATTTCTAGATGAACATGCGGAACTCAACCTCCATTTTCCTCTCTTTTTCCAACAAATCCAATAACCTCTCCTTCTGAAACATTTTTTTCAGTAAAATTTTTGGGAAATATGACTTTTTTATCATGCTTCTTAAAAGATTTTTTAATTAATTTATTTGAATATATTTTATTAGTGTTTATTTTGGAAAGGTGAATAAAATGAAATCTTAAAAATTTATTTTTTTCACAAATTTTGTCTGCTTTTTCTTGTCCCAATTTATTTGCAATTTCCTCTTTTTTAACAATTAAAGTTATTTGAGTACCTGATCCACTTCCATATATAAATTTTCTATTACCTGATCAAAAAGAAGCAATAATTTTCCCATTAAATGGAGATAATAATTTAGTTCCATCTTTTACAAATAAATCAATTCCTGTATGGAAAAAAGCGCTTTTATTATTAGCATCTTTATAGAAAAATCTTTTCTCTCCATATCCCCCAAAAGAAAATTTAGTATTTCATGCTTTTGAAATATTTTCAGGATAAAATGGAACATCATTTTGCTGGATATTGGGCATTAAAAATTCTATTTTATCTAATGAATTATTTAAATTTCCTTCAAAAAGAAAGGGATAAACATTATCCTTTAAATTTTTTTTATTTTTCACTATCCCCTCCTTACATTTTTAAAACAATTAAAATTATTTTCACTATTTTATATAATTATAGTTATAAAAGGAGGCTAAAATTTATAAAACAACTAAAAAAATATTATATGGATTTTTAAGTGGGTCAATAATATTGCCAATTGCACTATCAATTTCATGTGGGGATTCTGACGATAAAGAAGTAAATAAAAGAATATTGATTGAAACATCTCAACCAACATATTACCCAATGAATAATGCTTTTAAATCAATTGTATTCTGAACTTGAGAATTTTGGAGTTACATCAATTGTACCGAAATTAAATGATGAATTTAACCCTGAAGAACATTTTGCAATGAA
>JABSQU010000071.1 GCA_013215685.1 Mycoplasmatales bacterium
TTAAAATTTGATTTATTAACTAAATTTTTTAATTGTAAGATTAATTTTCTTAATAATTAAGTCAATTCCTCTATTTTCACATTTATTAATAAAATATTTTGACTCATCATTTTCATTATTTTCTTTCATTAATATTGCTAAAAAATATTTTGAGGCATATATTTTGTTTTTTTCGGTACAAGAGCATTTTTCAACATAATTATTTTTCAATTCGAAAAATTTTTTTTCAATTAGCGAATCAATTGATTTGCATTTTATTATCAATTTAAAATCTTTACTTCTAATTCCTCTTAGTGGTTTTTTACATTGAATTACACTATTGTGAATATATAAATGATGCATCAATGTATTCAAAATTGAAAAAAGTCGATAGTACTTATTATTTTCATATTCTAAAATAGAGTCATTATTCAAAATTTCTGCTTCCAAATTAATTCTGTTAGTTTTTACTATTCTTTCAGAATTGATTTCAAGATTTTCTTCATCTGAATCAACAATTCCGTATGCAAGTCCAGTATTTTCGTGCATTTTAACCAAAGCAATTACATTTTTTTTACTTCCACCTACTATAAATTCAAAGTCTGATGATTCAGATGTTGCCCTTGATTTATATATTAATTTATCACTTTCCCCTTCTACAAAAATCGTTCCTTTTTTGAAAATAGCAAATTCAAATGCTGCTATCGCGATTTTATTTTTAATTCGTGGATAAAATTTTTCTGCTATTCTCTTCATAATTCAATCTTTTCTAAAAATTCTACATCATCATTTGTTATCATGTAGGGAGAATGAGTGATGACAATAAATTGAGTCCCTTTTATTCCGGAAATTAGTTCAGCCAAAAGTGTTTGCCATTTTATTGATAGCGATATTTCTGGCTCATCAATAATTAATAATTTTGGCCTATTTATAATAATATTTTCTAATAGTTTCAAAAGATTTTTTTCACCTGCAGAAAAAAATTTCTCTTCAAATTTATGTCTTTTATTATCAATTGAAACAAAAAAGCTGTTTTCTTTTCAAGATATTTCTTTATTATTTAAAAACTTATTCGATTCTTTTATTCATTTATTTATTCTAGATATTGTTTCTTTAAATTTTAAATTATAGTTAAATAGCATTCTTTTTAAACTATTTGAAGATATATTTTTAAAATCATCATTCTTTTCCAATTTGCACGACAATTTCTTAAAACTTTGGTCTTGAATATTATCTCCTATTTCTTTAATTTCTTTAATTTCATTTTTTGATAATTCTTGAGTATTATCTTGATTTCATTCTACTAAATCATTAAAAAAATTAGTTTTCATATTTCTAATTTCTTTTTGAATATTTTCATAAATTTCATGAATAATTTCCTCAATATTTGGCTTACTTAATTCATAATTTATTAAATTTGCATTCATAGTGTTTGAGCTTCCGTTTGTTCCAACGAAATCTCTAGCATTTCGAAAAATTGATACATATAATAAGTTATCGTTTGGAAAAATTTTTTTAATAATTTCACTACTTTTTTTTAAATTTTCATTACTTTTATTTTGTTTTGAATGATTAGCGGCATTTAGATGACTTAACAATAATTTAAAATTTTGAACAAGTTCGTTCTTTAGGTTAATTTCTTTTAAATTAAAAAAATTATTTCTATTAAATGTATTATTTGTTCAAATTTCATTATTTTCAATTTCTCATATTTTATTTTGTAATTCCGTAGCAAAATCTTCGCTATTCATATCTAAATTAATATTAAAGAAATTTCAAATTTCACTATATTGATCCTCAAAATTTTTCAATCGTTTAATTATTTCATTAAATTTATTTATTTGGTAAATTGGAATATTTGATTCAATTTCATCAATACTTTTGATAACATTTTTATTTTCCACAGAAATTTCATTTCCATCTTCAAATTTAATATTGAACGATTTAAATCTAACATAATTATATAAATATTG
>JABSQU010000072.1 GCA_013215685.1 Mycoplasmatales bacterium
AAATAAGTCAATTAATCAAACCAAGATAAAAAAGTTTAAATATGGAAGGATCTTGAAAACAAACTAATAGAGAAACAATCTAAAAATTTCTATTTCTTCTCATTAAAGAAATCTAATATAAAAGCTATACTAAATTAACCCTAATTGGCTGAAAGACACAACCACTCTTGATTAGATTTCCTAAAAAACCATCACCAATTACCTTTCTCATTATATTAAGAGATCCATTGACATCAGCATTAATTAATTTTTTAATACTTGATTCATATAAACCTCTTTTTTTTCTTTTTCCTTTAAAATTATATTTAACATAATTATTTTCATCATAAATAGGTAATATATCATAAGCAAGTGCATCGCTTAATGATGTATAACTTTCTTCTTGTATAATAACATCAACACCAATTTCATTGCATTTATAAGTAATAAATTCAATTAATAAATTAAAGGGAATACTCACAAAAGTTTGATTATTGGCTTTGCCAATATTTATATTTTGTTTCATATCTTTGTTTTTTCCAAGAATAACTGTCCCAATATTATTTTCCAAACAATATTGTTGAACATAATGACTCATCTTGTGAAAAATATCTTTAATGGCGCAATGTCGATATAAACCAATACGATCTATTTGTGATTTATTACCTTTCTTTTGATAAAAGGCTTTTGATTTATTATATTGTTGATTAATGGATTTAATAACGTTTCCGTTTATCAAGATAGGTTTTAAATTATCTTGATTAGTAACAATCGTTAAAAGGTTATTTACGCCAAAATCTATACTTAGTGCATTTTTCTTATCTAAACAAACTTTATTGACTATTTTTTTATGATAAACAACTTCAACAAAAAAAGCATCATTTTGAGGTTTTATGCGAATTTCTTGAACAATTTGTTTATTTAATTTCGCTTTGGTCGGTTGATTATCACAACAAATAATAGGTAAAGGTTGTAAATTCATTCTTTTAGGAAAATATATTTTATTTTCAACAACTTTCATTGATTGAAAAGTTGAAATAAACGTGCCTAATCTTTTTTTATATTTAGGCGGTTTAGGTCGAGCTTTAAATTTTGAAGGGTCAAGTTTATAAGCAGCAACACCTTTAATAAAGCTACTCCAATCATCGCCTAATTTTTTAATAATGGATTGACTTGATTGACAAGGCAAAGCATTGTAAAGACCATTATGTCGTTGACGTAAATATTTATCAGCATTTTGCCAATTTACGTAATCACTATTAAAGAAATTTTGCCTAATATAATAATTAGCACAATTATAAATAGCCGTAGTAATACGACAAGCAGATTTATAATAAGCATAATCAGGATGATTTTTTTTAATAAGGATTTTTTCTGTACGTAAGGTCATAGTTTTCCTATAAAATAGACTTCTTATTATAGCTATTTTTTACAAGAAGTCAATAAATTAAGAAAACTATGTTAGTATTCAAAAGGTAAGCGAAATTCACCTCCCCCCAAACTGCTACGCAGCTATGGACGGAGTACTCTTTCTCGCACCGATAGATTTATATAATTCAGGCATAGCTGAAAAATCAAGAAGTCTTTTTTCATTAATTGAAAATTTAGAACATTCAGTAATTGAGTTTAACACAGGATGTTTAGATAAATCGTGAATTTTTGTCATGATATCCTCTCTTTGTTTTGATATTTAATTATAACAAAAAAAAGAGAGGATTTCCATTAATCTTTTTTATTTTTATCTTTAATGTCTTTTTTGATCGTCCACTTTTCATCACTTGACAGTCTGTTCCTTTCCCAAACTATAATTTGACCTCCTCCTCCTGATCCCCCACTTATCATCACCGTTCCTTCCTTATTAATCTCTAGACACTATATCCATGTCCCTTTAGTTCCTAATGCACA
>JABSQU010000008.1 GCA_013215685.1 Mycoplasmatales bacterium
GAAATTTGTGATTTAAAAAATGAAAAAAATAATTTAGAGTAAGCTTTGAGGCTTATTTTTATTATTTCAAAATTTATCATAAATTTTATAATTTGTATTCTTGATGATATTTATTAAAGTAAATATGCCAATTTTATTCATAAAAGTGTGTGAATATAGATAAAGACTGTTTGTATTTTAATTTTTAATATACTCAAATTTCTCATCACAAATTATCAAAATTAATTCTCTTTCCAAAGTACCTTTATGGTAAAATTTTTCTATAAGCATTTAGAGTCACTGAGCAACCAGCAATGAAGTGTGCCAACCTATTAAATTAGGTGGATGGAAAGGACTATAATTATAGTTAACATGCAACTTCCTTTAAATGACTTTCTTAAAAAAATTAAAAAGGAGAGCATATATTATGTATGATAAATTATTTACATCAGAATCAGTTGGAGCAGGTCATCCCGATAAAATTTGTGACCAAATATCTGATACTATTTTAGATTTAGTTTTAAAGCAAGATGAAAACGCGAGAGTGGCAATTGAAGTCATGGCTTCTAACCGACTTATTATTATTGGTGGTGAACTAACAACGACTGGATATGTCGATATTGTTTCTGCAGCCTGAGAAGTTCTTGAAGTAATTGGATATTCTGAAAATGATTTTACAATAATATCTAATGTTAATTCACAATCATCAGATATTAATCAAGGAGTCGATCATAAAGATGGCTTTACTGGTGCCGGTGACCAAGGAATAATGTTTGGCTATGCAACAGATGAAACTCCTGAAATGATGCCGTTACCAATAACTCTTGCTCATGCTTTGGCTTTACGTGCTGAAAAATTAAGAAAAAATAAAAAATTCAAATGAGCTAAAGCTGACCTTAAAACACAAGTAACAATTGATTACTCTAATAAAAATCCAAAAATTAATACAATTTTAATGTCTGTTCAACATCAAGAAAACTATAACCAAAAAGAATTTTTTGATTTTATTAAAAATGAAATTATCCATGTTGTATCTAAAAAATACAATATGAATGATGATTTTAAAATAATTATTAATCCTACTGGAAAATTTACAATTGGTGGTCCTATTGGAGATGCTGGATTAACTGGTAGAAAAATTATTGTTGATACATATGGTGGAATGGGAAGACATGGAGGCGGAGCCTTTTCAGGAAAAGACTATACAAAAGTTGATCGTTCAGGAGCTTATGCAGCAAGATGAATTGCAAAACATATTGTTTCTGCAAAACTAGCTAAAAGAGCTGAAGTTCAATTATCTTATGGAATCGGAATTGCGAAGCCTATATCAATTGCTATAGAAACATTTAAAACAAATCAAGTAAGCGAAGAAAAAATTCAAAAAATTGTTGAAGAATTATTTGATTTATCAGTTGATGGCATAATTAAGTCATTAAATCTTAAGAAACCAATATATAAACAAATATCAGTATTTGGACACTTCGGAAGAAATGATTTGGATTTGCCATGAGAAAAAATTGATAAGGAAAAATTAAAAAAGATGAAAAAAATAATAGAGTAATTCTAATCTGTTAATTTTTTTACAAGTCTCCCAAGAGATTTATGAACAAATTCTGCTACATGTTTAGAAGATTTTAAATTATATTTTTTAATTATTTTTTCTTTTTCAATACTTGTTGCGCTATTTATATGCTTCAATGAATTATAATAATCTCATAAATCATGGGCAATTTTATATTCTCAACTTATATCTTTATTAAGTTTTTTTGCAATGTCTCTGGTATTTGCTCATGGGTGATTATATCTTGGAGAAACATCGAACATATATTGATAATAATCAGCTATAAATGCTTCATATTTTATACACATATTAATCGTCGCTGATGTGTAAATATAATCAATTATTTCTGGCTCTTTAAATTTAGCCTCAATCTTTCTAGCTGTTTCAATTTGCAACATGATTTCTTTTAAGTAAATTTTATACATAATATAATTATACAAGATTATAAATATGTAAGAAATACTAGTAGTAATATTTATTATAAATATTAATTTTATTATAATTTTATTTGATAAAGTGAAAAAATAGCTTTATTCACTATCTCTGATATAGTAATTAAAATTTGTATCTACATGTTGTGAATATTGATATATAATTATTTTATGGAGAAATTATGAAAAAAGTTAAAAAACTTTGATAAATTTCAAGGCAGCTCCAAAGAAGATATATACAAATTAATAAAATCAGGCAGAGTAAGGTTGAATTCAGATATTTGCAGAAAACCTAATAAAATTGTTCGAAAATCAGATACATTGTACATTTTCAATACTAGAAACTGAGCATCTAGAGGAAGTCACAAACTATTGAAAGCAATAAATTATTTCGAAATTGATGTCGAGAATAAAGTAGCAGTAGATATAGGTGCATCAGCAGGAGGATTTACCCATGTACTTTTAGAAAAAGGAATAGGAAAAGTATATGCGGTTGAACTTGGAAGAAATTTGTTAATTGAAAAATTACGTAAAGATAAGAGAGTATTTTCAAAAGAAGGAACACATTTTAAGGAATTATCTAAAAATGATTTTAAAGAAGATATTGATTTAGTAGTTATCGATATATCTTTTAATTCACTAAAAAATGCATTTCCCACAATAAAGGAAATATCAAATTCTAAAACTCAAGTAATTGCATTAATTAAGCCAGTCTTTGAAATGAATAATAAGTTACATGTGAATGGATTTTTAAAGAGACGATATCATAAAAAAGCCATCAAAAAAGTTATGTGTTCTGCTGAAGAATATGGATTTACTAATTTGGAAATTATTTATTCACCATTGAAAGGCAGAAGAAAACATAATATAGAATACCTTGCATTATTTGTTAAGAAATAAAAAAGGACACCCCATGAGGGTGTACACAAGGGTTTTTGTTTAATATTGTTTAATAACATACTTGTAGCAAGTCGCTTATTATTTATATTATCAATTTATCCTGTGTATACAAATTATACCATATATGAATATAACAAGAAAATAGTGATAATTTATTAATTTAAAGATATATTGAATTAACGATTATCTTAAAAGTAAATTAAATGATGTGGCATATTAAAAAAACAAAATTAAATTATAAAAAATCTTTTAAAGTAATAAAAATTTATTATTAATTTTTGAAATGAGAATTAAAAATTTAATCAATGTTTGAAGCTAAAAATTTGGCATACAACATTCCATGTCATTAAAAAAAATAATAAATCTTAGTAATGAATCATATTTTATTCTATTAGTAATTAAAAATTTTCAAAACACAAAAAAATTACTGATTCATTTTAATCTACAAATAAGTTGTATTGCAAAAATGCGTATAATAAATGAAAAAATCTTTTTACGCATGAAAATAATCCACATAAAAAAAATATGTTCCCATATTTTTTGTTTTTTTATATTTTAATTTGCTAAAACAGAAGCATGAACAAAAGTATTTTCACCATGTTTGTCTCTTAAAGCTTTAACATCGAATCCTTTAGGTAGAATTGCATTATTGAAAGCCCCTTCTTCAATGGTATCAACATTTTTTAATAGTTCAAATAATGACGGCGCTACTTCCATAGTTCCAGTATCTTCATTTTCGACCATTGTTGTCCCATCAAATGGTGATAAGTCTGCATGTGCGAATGCACCTTTACCAATAGTTTTTATTTTGGCCATTTCATCAATTTCTCCCATTTTAACATTAACGAATGCATTTTCTGGAATTTTATGATTTGGAAAGTCCATTACTGCATCTGCGTCAAAATGAGTATCTCCGTAAATGTCTTTTCAAGTTTTTCCGTCTGGAATATAAACTGTATGGAAGTGTTCTCCATGTGGAACTTTTTCAGCATGGAATCCATCTGGTGCAAGTTCACTGCTTTGAGAATAATTATCTCCTTCTCCTGTTGCAGCATTACCACATGCTAGAACAGCTAAGATTGGAGCTGTTGAAACTATAATCCCCGCACTAATAATTTTCTTTTTTAATTTCATATTCTTCCTTTCTACAATACAAGTATACTTGAAATTACAAAAAATGTAAATTAAAAAATTTTTATGTATAATGGTCATGGAGGTAAAATGTTTAATTGACTAATCGATTTCATTTCTATAGAACGTTCGATTATTATCGGGGCCATTTTTACATTAATGGTAATTCTGGGTATATTCGCAGGATATTTAGTTTTAAGAAAAAGAAATGACAATAATAAGATAAAGATATTTTTATATTCTGTTTTATTTGGTATTTCAATAATAATGTCTATTTTGGGAATGTATTCATTCGCAAGACAAAGAATAACTTCCTATTATGTAACACATCGGCAAATAGAAGATCCGTTTACTTCTGCCCATCTTGTTGGTAGTGAAATTGTAATTGCTTTTGTAATTTTTTCAACAATCATCATGGGTACAGCTTCAATATTTATTTTTTCTAATTATTTATTTAAAAGAAATCATGACAGGGACAAAAAAAATCTTAAAAGAAATAAATTTATTTCATTTTCTGAACAAGTTATTAGAAGAATACCAATTGGAGTTATCGGAACTCTTGCAACCAATCCAGGAAAAACAATTCACGGAGAATCAGGATTGATGGTTATTATATTAATTTATGCCTTTTTTGACACGATGCTTATTTATTTAGAATTTAGAGAAAAGTACAATGTATCAAAAACAATTATTTTTTCATTAGGTGGTATTTTAATTCATTATCCATTAATAGTCTTAGATGCAGTATTATCTAACATAATGATTGATGAATTCTGATGAAAACCTTTTGTTCTAATTTCACTTGGAAGTATTTATATATTTAATGCAATTCTTAAATATTTAAGGGGTATTTTAAAAACAATTACTATTAAACACGAACATTATGAATTTACAGAACATGACAATAAAAATGCAACTCAACAAATAACAAAAGTTGATAATAAAAATAAATTGTTTAATTACCTAATAATGGGGACAATATTAACATCAATGGTAACAGCAATATTACTAATAACAATATAAGGAGGGGAAATGTTTAATTGATTAATGGATTATTCTTTAATGATGAGAGCTTTAATAGTTTCATCAATAATAATTGGTTTTTTAGTTTTTATTTTAATATTTATTTATTTCTTTAAACCAAGCATAAAGAGAAAAAACTTTTTATACTTTTATGCTTTTTCTGCAGGATTTTTAATTATCGTGTCAATTCTTGGCTTGTATAACTCTATAGGTCCAGAAGCTAGAAAAAGCATTTATATATATGATATGAATCCGCAATCAGATAATTTTATGGAAATAATGAATAATAATGGTTATATTTGGAAAACAGCATTAATAATTATTTCTGTTATTGCATCCTCAATGGCAATTATATTTCTAGTTAAATACTTGGCAAATAAATCAATGTCAAATAAAAACCAAGAAAAAACAAGCGAAAAAAGAAGAAAAATTATTGGAATCATCTTCATGTTAACACATAGAATTCCAGCTTCTATATTAATTGGTTCATTTTTAATAAATCCAGTTGGTGAAGATACTGCCCTATTTGCAATTCTTCTACATTTAATACCTGAAGCACTTGTAGTGTTTTACAGACAAATTGATGCCGGATTAAGTAAAAGAAAAGCTTTTGTCTATTCAATATTTGCAAAATTGTTTTTCTTGCCAGCGATATTCATCTTCACATTAATCGGGAATTCTATTTCAGATATTTGATGATTTAAAATTGCTCTCTATGCATTTGGAGGAACATTCCTTCTATATGCTGCAATCAATGAATTAACAGTCGACTTTTTAGAAGGATTCAAGCACAGAATAAGTGAAATAAATGATGATATCAAGATTACTGCTGAACAAAAAAAATCCAATTTAATAAAATTATCAACTTCTGCAACATTAGTTTTTGCAGTAGGAATCGCCTTTGCTGCTTCAGTTATGTCATTTCATTATCATTAATAATTTAAAATACATAAAAACAAACCACAAAGGTTTGTTTTTATTAAATCTAAGTAATTAATGATGAAGGTGAAATACTTAAAAAATCATCATTAATACTTTCTTTATCAATTTTAATGCCATCCTTGCCGGAATCATTATTATCCGTCGATGGCTCACTAATGAGTTTCGTCATTCAACCTCCTTCCTTACATTCTCATTATATAACACAAAATTAAGGATAAAAATTATTTAAAAATAACATTAAATGATTGTAAATACCTCTTAATTTGAGTTATAAGAAATAATTGAATAATGTTTAAAGTCGATAATTTCTCCTTCAGAAATATATCCTATTTCTGAATTAAGATCAATAACAATAGCGTTTTTAGGTGCGAAATATTTTTCTTTGTGAATTTCAATACTATAATCATTTAAACTATAAGATTTAAAATTTTTAGTTAGGCTTTCTTTTTTTCAAGATAGATCCTTTAATGAATGAAGAGATTTTTCAATATGTAATTCTCTAGGCTTGCCATTTTCTAATCGATCATAATCATAAAATCTATATGTTGTATCTGAAGGTTGCTGAATTTCTAAAACTTTGGACTCCGCTCCAACACCATGAACTAAACCGGCAGGCACATTAATAAAATCACCTACATTAGGATTTATTTTTATTAAATGCTTTTGAAAATCTTTTTTTAGTAATGATTCTCTTATTTTTTCTTTATCAAAAAGATTAATACCAACAACAAATTCAGATTTTGGTGATTTTTCTAATACATATCAACACTCTGATTTTCCATTTGGTTCATTTTCAAGTTCTTTTGCAATTTTATCATCCGGATGAACTTGTACAGAAAGAGGTCTATCTGCTTTTATTATTTTAATCAATGGACCTTCTTTTGTTTCTAATCCATCTTCTCTTTTTGTAAGCATATTTTTATATGGCGAATGAAGCCATAATTCATATCCTCATATTTTATTAATTATTAACGGGATAATTTTTATCATTTTTACTCCTTAATATCTTTAATCCAGGTTACTTATAAATTTATTATCTGTTAAATCTAAAATGAACTATGTCGCCATCTTTCATGACATAGTCTTTACCTTCTAATCTAGACTTACCGGCATCTCTTGCTCCGTGCTCTCCATTAAATTCAATGAAATCATTGTATGAAATTACTTCAGCTTTAATGAAACCTTTTTCAAAATCAGTATGAATAATTCCTGCCGCTTTTGGAGCTTTAGTTCCATTTTTAAATGTTCACGCCCTAACTTCTTCCACGCCAGCTGTAAAATAAGTTGATAAATCTAGAAGTTCAAAGGCAACTCTAGTTAATCTATCTAAACCAGATTGAATTATTCCTAAATCATCTAAAAATAATTTCTTGTCTTCTTCTTCCATTTGAGAAATTTCACCTTCAATTTTTGCCGAAATACCTAAATATTTTACATTTTGGTTTTTAGCTTCCTCTTTCATCATTTTATATAAATCAGATTGTTTAGGATTTGCAGCATATTCCTCAGCCACATTACCAACATATAAGATAGGTTTAAGAGTAAGAAGTTGTCAGCCTTTGACAATTTTTAATTCTTCATCTGAGTAATCTAAATTTCTTGCTGGAATTTCCTTTTCAAATGCTTCCCTTAATTTTCTTGCAACATTAACTTCAGGAATTAATGTTTTATCATTTTGAGATTTCCTTTCAATTCTTTTCAAGACATTATTTACAGTTTCCATATCTGAAAGTAGTAATTCGATATTAATAAGATTCATATCTCTAACTGGATCAACTGAACCAGATACATGTGAAATATCAGAATCTTCAAAACATCTTACTACTTGAATAATTGCATCAACTTCTCTTATATTAGCAAGAAATTTATTCCCTAAGCCTTCACCTTTTGAGGCTCCTTCAACAAGCCCAGCAATGTCTGTAAATTCAAACGTTGCATGTATTACACGTTTTGGTAAAACAATTTTTTCAAGTACATCTAATCTTAAATCTGGAAGTTCTACAACTCCTATATTTGGTTCGATTGTTGCAAATGGATAATTTGCTGCTTCAACTTGCGAGTTTGTAATCGCATTAAATAGCGTTGATTTTCCTACATTAGGAAGTCCTACAATTCCTGCTTTTAGTGACATTTTTTCTCCTTATTTAATTATTTTTACTTATTTTTATTACAACTGCAGTGCCAGTAACTGCTCCTGCTGCTAAAGCAATTGCACCCAAAGAAGCAAAAAGAGATAGTAAAGAAAGATTCTTTTTATTTTTTTTATTTTTTCATTCTTGCGTTACTTCAATTTCATTATTAAGATCGCTGTTTGCTTTTTTATTATTAATCATTAAAAAATTATACATTATGAAGATAGTTTTAAACTAATTTAGTGCTTTCTGTTATTGCTCAGTAAGCAGCTCCTAATATTCCCGCATCGTTTCTAGTTGTAGCTATTAAAATAGGAGTCTTATTACTTATAAAGCCTAATTGTGATTTATCAACTAATTTTTTTATAAAATCAGCAAGAGGTTTACCAATATTTGATGGGCCGCCCCCAATGATAATGCAGTCAGGATTCAAAGACGTTTCCATGATAGCAATATGGTTTGCTAATGGAGTTAGCGATTTTGTAAATGCATTAATTACATTTGAGTCATTTTTTAAAAATAACTCTACTGAATCTTTTAGTGAAATGTCTTTACCCAAAAATTCTTTTAAAGATTTTTCAATTCCAGTTGCTGAAGCAAAGGGTTCAAGACAATTTGATAATCCGCATGTACAGTTTCTTTCATTTTGAAAATTTCCACCGTGCCCTAACTCTCCAGCATATCCTGATGATCCAAAGACTAATTGATTATTAATGATAATGCCTCCACCAAGACCAGTTCCTAATGTATATAAAATTGTTGAATCATATTTACTTCCAGCACCTACTCAATATTCACCTAAAGCCGCTGCATTTGCATCATTAACAACAAATACAGGTTTTTTTAATTTTTCTTCAAATATTTTTTTAAATTGATAATTTTTATATCCTAAATTTCCTGAGAGAGTAACAACACCATTTTTATGATCTATAAAACCTGGAAGTGCACATCCAATTGCATCTATTTGATTAACATTTATCTTATTAATAACAAATGATTTAATTAAATCATCAATTATAGTTTCAGAGTTTGTTTTTATAGTATATTTTCTCACTATTTTATTATTATCAATAAGTCCTATTTTTATGGTGGTACCACCAATATCAATGCCTAATATCACTTTATCATACTCCTTATTTTTGAATTTTTTTTCGTAATAATTATATCACTATCAATATGCTAAAATTTCTACAAAAGACCCATATTTAAAAGAAAAAAATTATAAATATATCCAATAAGTACCGCTTTTTATATTGATATAATTAAAAAAGAAAGGAAGTGTATGAAAAAATTTAAAGATGATTTTATTTTTTCGACTTCTACTTGTTCATTTCAAATAGAAGGCGGAAGAAGCTTAGGAGGAAGAAACGATTCTATATGGGATAAATTTACAAAAGAGAATTTTTATATTCCAGAGCCAGGTGAAGCAGCAAGAGAAATAAATTCAATTGAAACAGCATCTGATTTTTACCACAGGTATAAAGAAGATTCAAAAATAATGAAACATATGGGCGTAAATGGTTTTACTTATAATATGGACTGAGCAAGAATAATGCCCAATGATTCAGGAATTCCCAATGAAGAAGGAATAAAATTTTATGAAAATGTTTTTAAAGAATTAATAAAAAATGGAGTAAAGCCTATTCCTATTTTATATCACTGAGATACGCCACTTTGACTCGAAGAATTAGGGGGTGCGTCTGACAGGATATTTATTGAGCATTTCAGACAATTTGTAAAAATTGTTTTTGAAAGATTAGGTAAATATACTGATATTTGATATGTTAATGATGAAAATTCAACATTTACAGTTTCTTCATATTTGCAAAAATATAGCCCGCCTTTAAAAAGCAATAAAAGAGAATTTTGAAGTGCTCTTCATAATTTAAATCTTTCTGGAGCAATTTGTAAAAAAGAATTTTTAGCAGCTCAAGAATCTGGATTTATAAAACGAGATGCAATATTAGGAATTGATCATGATTGAAGTCCTGCTGTACCATATGATAAAGAAGATTTAGATGATCTTGAATCATGCAAAATTTTTGATGAATATCACATGAATATGTTTTTAGATCCAAATATGCTGGGTGAATATCCAAAATGTTTTTGAGAAGAAATTAAAAAAGACAATGTTGAAGATATTATCCAAAAAGGTGACATGGAATTACTAAAAAAATATACATTAGATTTAATAGGATGAAACTACTATAGGCCAACAATAATTGCTTCTCCAAAAAGGATGAAAGAAAAAATTGAATGATTTAATGACCCAGGGTTTTTCATTACTAAAAAAGCATGAATTGTATATCCTAAATCCGAAAGATATACCGATTGAAAATGATTAATTAAACCAGAGTATTTAGTTCCAGGATCAGAGAAACTTTATTCAAGGTATAAGAAACCATTAATGATTATTGAAAATGGGATGGGATATTTTGATGAAAGAATAAATGGAGTAGTAAATGATAAATATAGAATAGATTTTCTAAATGAACATTTAATGCAAGTACAAAAAGCTATAAGTGAAGGAATACCATTTATTGGATATTCATTATGAACCTATTGCGATATATTTTCTCCATCAGGAGGATATAGGAAAAAATACGGTTTAGTTGGTGTTGATTTTGAAAATAAAACATTAAATAGATATCCAAAATCATCATTCTTTTGATATAAAAATGTTATTGAGCAAAAAAGTACAATTCAAGAAGGAATAGACTACAATAAATACTTTAATGAAGCAAAAAATGATTATAAAAATAGTCAAATTTGAAATAAGTAAAATTATGTAATAAAAACACAGAATCATAGCTGTGTTTTTTGAATAATGTTTTATTTTTTTCTTAAAACTCTTTTTACTCATTCTTCTGGTTCCACTAAAAAATGTCGCGATACTTTGTTTGCTAGATTTGCTGCAACTCTTTTTTCCTTTGCAACTAAAATTTTCTTTTGCATAGCATCATTTAATCCATATTGTGTTTTAGTAGCCTTATAAAAAATTTCGTAATCGAATGAAGCATATTTTTTTAAAAAGGTTGGAGGATTTTTATTAAGATGAATTCTCTTAATTAACCCTTTTGATGATTTTATTTGAAGATAAATTGTTTTTGATACATCAAATTCAACAACTTTTATCATTGAAGATCCATGTTTAAATTCGATTCCTTCAATCAAATTATGAATTTCTAATTTAGGTTTAAATGCTTTTAAAAGTAAATCTAAAGTGTATTTCCATACTTCATCATTTTTATTTTGAGCTTTTATTACTACAGAATAACCAACATTTATGATTCGTCTATATTCATCTAGATAAGAGTCATATTTTCTATCTTGTTCTAAATCATTAATTAGTCCTTTTGTGCCTTTTTTATTAAAAAACATTTCCGACTAAAATTCCTATAATTATAAATAAAACAGATAGAGGTATACAAACTATAAATGATCTTTTGATTCTTCTTGAATATTTTCAATTTCATCTTCCTTTAGTTTTAGCAAAATTTGAACTAAATCAAAAGAAGAATGGAATCAAAAGACAAATTAATGAAATTAGAAATAAAACTATAATAATCTTAGCTCGCATTTTATATTATTTAATTCCTAGGTTATTTAAAGCATTTTGAACGTCTTCATCAGTGGTTAACGAAGGAGCTCCTTTACCATGTGCCATATAAACCGATTTAATTGCAATTAATAATTCTGAATTTTGATCTGTTAATGTATTTTTTAAATATTTTTTTCGATCATCAGTATTTAATTTTACAAAATTTTCAATTGAAACATTTCCAATAGATTTCATTAAACTGGGATCTTTTGGATCTTTCATTTGAGTACCGAATATCAAAATAATTGTTGGGCCATTGTTTACAGCATGAATTAAATCATAAATTAATTTTTCCAAACCGTTGTTATAGGGTTTCGATTTTGTGATTGTTCCAATTATTAATTCTTTTGAAGTATTTTGACTTGTTGCAATTGATTGTTGTTGATCATAATTATCATTTCTTATATCTCAATAATTTAAATCATCAGTTTTTGCAGGAACCATTTGTTTAGGGTTAATTTTAGAAACAAAATAATGCAATCCATTGGGATTATTTAAGTTAATTTTATATTCAGGATTGGAATCATCCCTTTTTGAAATGGCAACTGAAACACCAATAGCAAATGCAGATGTTGTTACTAAAGCTACTGAACTGAAAATTATGACTTTTTTACTCATATTTTTAAATATATTTTTCATAGCTATTTAACCTCTTTTTTCGTTTGAGAATCGTTTTTTTTAGATTTAGATTTTACACTTATATTTAAAAGTTTTCTATCATTAGATCTTTCTCATAAAACAAATGGTAAATAAGCTGCAAATATTGTTAAAATGGATAATGTCGAAATAATCAATGATCTTCAATCAAATTGTGTTGCGATTAACCCATTAATTATAGGCGGAGTTGTCCATGGAACAGGTATTGTTCCCGGATTCATCCAATGAGATTTTATTGCTATTATTGGTCAAATAAGTCCAAGTAATGGAGCAAAAATAAATGGAATTACTCATTTGAATGAAAAAATAATTGGATAACCAAATAAAACTGGTTCATTAACTTCAAATATTCCAACTGGAAGAGCGAATTTTGCCACTTCTTTTGTTGGGGAACCTTTAGGCAATATAATTAGAGATAGTATTAATAATGGAAGTGTAGCTCCTGTTCCACCAATAAATCCTCAACAATTAACAACATTTCCTGTGAAAACATTATGTCCGCCTGATAAGTTGTCAATTCATAAAAGAGTCATAATAGGAGTAAATATTCCATTTATTGTGTTTGATCCATGTATTCCGAAAAATCATAGAACACCAACAGAAAGCATATATATCATTAATAACGAAATATCTAGTCCTTCTTGGTTTTTTACAAGAGACATAAATGGAGCTTGAATAAATGTTTTTACTATGTATGAAAAGGTTCTCAATGAAGAAGGATTATATATCCCTTTGAAAGCATCTGAAACGAGCTTCCCTTCTGTCGAACTGCCTAAAAAATTGCTAGATTCTTTTCCAATTATAATAAATGGTATTGTAACAAGGAAATTAATCATCGAAGCAAAAAAAAGTGTTAAAAATGCTGGAATAAGGACACCAAATGCTTTTCCAACTGCCGGAGGAACTGAGGGCGGTAATTTTAAAACCATTTTCCCATTATTTGTAAACCAAATAAATATTTCGGATCCTGCCAAAGAACCGACAATTGCAACTAACATACCGTTAGCTCCATAATCGTCTGTTTTGGCTCCAACAAGAACTATAAATGTTGCTAAACCAACAACTGAAACTAACGCAGGGGATTTATGTCTTCTAATAATTGCCATTGAATATGACATTAATAGTGCAATATATATTGACATAAGTCCAATAGTTGCTGAATTTATTCAACCAAATATCGTAGTACCATAGGACTGAACATCTTTTCATACAGTCGCCGATGGTAATAGCACCCATGAACTTGATGTATCTAAAAGAGATCCGTGAACTACTTGTGTAACGCCGTTACCGGAGGCGTGAGCCAATAAACCAATTAATGAAGTTTGAAAGGCCCCTCATCCACCAAAAACAATTGTAATAAAGAAGATTCCAATTGCTCCTGCAATGGTGATGGGAATGCTTAATGCGAATGCATCTCTTAAAGCTGTTAAGTGTTTTTGTGTACCTAATTTTGATACTGCTCCTAAAAATTTATCAGAAGCTTTTTGTAATGATTCTTTTTTTATTCTAGCCATTATTCATTTCCACCTTTCAGTATCTTAAGGTCATTTGGAAATGCTTTTCCAAATTTTATAATTAATAAATAAATTGGTGTCACAATTACTGAAATTGGAGCAAGAATAATTTGTAGATAAATAACAAAATTTAATAAAATAGATTTGTCTTTAATTTTTATGTAGGGAATTGTTAAGAATATAACAAACAATCATATTATTGCTAAAATGGAAAAAAATACCGCAGGACTCTCTATTGTAAGAGTTGGGGTTTTTTTCACATAAGCATCTGGACTAAGTGTTGAAGTATTTGTAGCAGTGTTAGAAACTGTTTTTGATAAATCATCATGAAGATTGTCAAAAAGATTGATTTTTTGGACAATTCCAAGTATGAAGAAAAGAAGTATTACTCCAGATAATACGCTTAATGTTATTAATTTTTTCATTTTTGAATTTAGTTGCCAAGTAGGCTTTGGGCATATTCAAATACTTTATCTGCCTTAGCCATTGCATAATCTGCTGGTGGGATTACACCTACAGGAATTTTTCCGTTGCATAATCTTTCAAATTCTCTTTGCATAAATTTAACTTGTGGTCCAAGAAGAACAACGTCGAAATTTTCATAAATTTGCTTTGCTGATCCTGAATCATGTGCTTCTGCTGAGCCAGAAATGCCTTTTTCACTCATGTATTCATTTAGAGTTCTTTCTAAAAGTGATGTTGACATTCCAGCTGAACAAGCTAGTAATATTTTCATAAATATTCCTTTCTTACTAAAAAATAAAATCGTATTTATATAGTGCTAAAAAGTTTTATAAATACAATCTCATTATAACATTTAAAATAGTATAATATTTTACTTGTATATATAAAAAAAACCTCCTAATGATCTAGTTTTTTTATTATTTTAAAATTTCTAATTGGTGATGCAAAATCGAATAATATGTGGTCAAATTTTTTTATTTTTCCTACGTAATTCCTTTTGCCATCATTAGGAATTTCTTTTGTAATAATATGTAATTCACCCATATATCTATTATATTTTTGATTAAGAATAATTACATCTCCTGGCTTGAAGGTGTCTTTATCATATTTTCTTGGCTTTATTTCTTTCTTATCAAAAACTACTCTTGGTCAAGATGATCTCATAAAATACGAATTAACATCTGATCTTGGTACATGAGGAAATTTATAAATAATATCTTTTTCAATTTTACTAATTTCGGCAGCTTCTTCTAATTCAAAAATAAGATCTCTTTGAAGATCATAATTTTTTTGAATATGGCTAAAAGAAAGATCATTTATTTGATATTCGTTTTTATCTTCATGAGTAAGTTTTTCTGGAGTTGAATCAATAATTTTTTTAATTATTTTAAATTGTTTTTCATTTGCTCCTTGCTGAGAAATAATAATGTCATTTATTAAATTTGTCGCCAACAAATGTCTAACTTGTTCTGATAGAGTCGCATCTCTATGTTCTTCAATAGTTGGCATGCCATCATTGACGTTCCATGGCCCAATACCTTTTTGAGATTCTGGCAATGTTATAAATGCAGCAACCTTTATACCTTTATTTTTATATCATTGAGATAATTCTAAAAATTTACTGTATTTCAAAGCTGCTCAGCGCATTGGATAAAAATTATGACAAGCAATTAAATTTTCTACTTTTCCACCCTTTTCAAGGGTTTTTTTCATAGTTTCTATTCCTGTTGAAGCATTTAATTCAACGATTATTGATTGCGATAATTCTGCTTCAACATCTCCATTAAAGTCTTCATCAAGTCTAATACCCGTTGCTCCCAAATCATAGAAAAAATTATATTCAGTGGGCTGAATATTTAGCATTTTATATGCATGAGGACTAACATCAACGATAACTTCCATTCCCAAATCATTAGAAAATCTTAAACAACTTTTTAAGTCATTTAATTTTTTCCTACCTTCTTTTGTATCATGAAAATCAAGTAAGTTTGCAAAAATTCTGCGAAAGCCATTGTCAAATGCCATCTTTATATATTTTAAAGTCTCTTCTTTTCCCGCAATTTCGGGATAAATACTTATTCCTAATCTTTTTTGCATATTTAAACTATTTCTTCTAATTTTACTTCAGAAGAATCTTTAAATTCCTTATCAAATCCAACTTCACCATTTTCATCATCAATAATAAGTCTAAAGGGACCAGATGTATTTTTAATAATGAATTTTGTCTTGTTAACCATCATGACTCTAAATCTTTTATCAAAAGTTGTTGATGAAGCCCTTCCATTTGTTATAAATGTGTAATTTCCGTCTATTAATTTAATTTCTATTGTTTGCATATTTTCCTTTCTTATTTTGATTGTGAATAATTCATTGAATCAAAATCCATATATTTTTCCATTTTTTCAAAGTCTCCATCAAAATAATTAGATTCTGAAAGTTTTTTCATAAATTGACCAGACTTTTTAATCCTTCTTTTTAAATTATTATTAATTTCTACTTCAATTAAGCCATATCTATTTTTAAAGGCATTGATTCATGATCAACAATCCATTATGGCTCAAGGATGAGCTCCAATTACATTAATGCCATCATTAATTGCTTTGTTTAAAAAGTAAAGATGTTCTTTTATAAAAGAAATTCTATAATCATCTTGAATTATTCCTTGTTTATTTTTAAAAACCTCTTCTCCTTCAACGCCCATTCCATATTCTGTTAACATATATTCTTTATCTTTACCATATTTATCAGAAAGTTCTTTTAATGTATCATAAACTGCCTCGGGATAAATCTCTCAACCTCTGAATTTGTTCTCTCTTCTTCCTGGCATATTATATCTTTCAAAATAATGGAAAAATTTACTTTTTCCTTTTTTACTTTCAGCAGTAGGAGCCTGAACACGGTTTGGTGCATAATAATTTAAACCAATCAAATCGATTTTAACTTTTGCAAGAATTTCTAAATCTTCTTTTTTATAATTCTTTGGGAATAAATCCATTTCTAATAATCATTCTTTAATTCCTTGAGGTCACTTACCAATTATCATTGGATCAGTTATTCCGCTAAACATGAAATAATCCATATATTTGACTGCCTTAACATCAGCTGGATTATTAGCATCTTTTGGATATATGCTAGATCCGTTAAAAATTGTTCCTATCTTTAAATTTGGATATTTAACTTTTATTTCTTCATTAAAGAAATTAACAACAAGAGCATGGGCCATAACAATTCCATAAGCTTCATTTACTGCTCTTTGATCATTTTGTTCCTTAGGAAAATGTAATGATCAAACATAAGAAGCTAATGGCGGAATTCATGGTTCATTCATAGTAAATCAAGTTGTTATTTGATCTTTAAATTCTCGAATTATAAATTTTGCATATTTTAAGAAATCATTTCAAACTTCTCTGCTTGCTCAACCACCTTTTTCATATTCATACATTGGTAAGTCAAAATGAAATAAGGTAACTAAAACTTCAATTCCATTATCTTGCATTTCTTTAAAATAATTTTTATAAAAATTTACACCTTCTTTGGATGGTTCTTTTTCCATTCCATCAGGAAAAATTCTTGCTCATGATATTGAAGTTCTTATTGAATTTGCCCCAACTTCTTTTCATAATTTAATATCACTTTTATAATTATTAGTAATGTCAATTGTCTTTTTCGGGCCTGCTCTTTCAAAAAAATCTTCTGGGTACAATTTATAGTGCTTATCATAAATCGTCATTGCTTTTCTTGTAGAACCTTTTCCCTCTGTTTGCTCAGCAGAAATGGCTCCTCCCCATAAAAAATCACTAGGAAATTTGATTTTATTCATTACTTTTTTTCCTTTCAGTATTTCAAAATTTAAGCCATTTTATATCTAATTTAATAATATCACAGTTAAATATGTAAAAATATTTATAGGAGGACTATTAATGAAAATTTTAGCATTAGACATTGGCGGAACAGGAATGCAGTATTGCTCTCTTGATCTTAAAACTAGTGAAAAGACAAGTGAAGTGGAAAGTATTTCAACAAGAGAAATTGATAAAAATGAATTACTGAAATTCATTGGGGATTTAGTAAATAAATTAAAACCAGATATTTTATCAGTTTCTTCTCCTGGAGGAATAATCAATAAAACATATGTTTCAGGTTTTAGCGGAATAAAAGGATATGGAGAATTTGATTTTAAAAAAGAGCTATTGCCTCATTTAGAAAATAAGCAAATTATTATTTCATTATTAAATGATGCAAATGCAGCTTTATTAAGTGAAATCAACGAGGAAAATAAAAATCTTGATATAGTTTTACTTTCAATTGGAACAGGAATTGGAGGAGCAATTGCTTTTAATGGCAAGATTAGAGCCGGAAATCGTGGTTTTGCGGGTGAATTTGGATATCAAATAGTTAATGACAAAGAACAAGTATCACCGGCTTCTAGCTCGCGAGCAATTGAAACAAAATATAAAAAAGAATTTAATGAAGAAAAAAGTGCAAAAGAAATTATGGATGAATATGATAGTAGTGAAAAATCTAAGAAAATAATTGATATGATTGTAAAGCAAAATGCTATTAATATATTCAATATTTATTATGGATTAGATATAGATTTATTTATTTTATCAGGTGGAATAACTAATTCGAAAAAATTTGTAGATATGATAATAAAAAAAGTTGATGAACTTACTAAAACAAGAGGAGCAGGAAATAAGATAGAAATAAAAATTGCAAAAGAAAAAAACTCCGCTAGTTTAAAGGGAGCAATAATTCAAGGCATTATAGAATCTACTGAAATGAGTCATTAAAAAACTACATGTACGTAGTTTTTATTATGATATTTTCTTGTAGACTTGAATCAATTCTTCTAAAACTAAAAGTAAAGTTTGAGTGGTTAAGAGTTGATCTTCAGCATGAATAAATAAAACTTTAAAATCATGCTGAATTCCTTGAGCTTCTGCAACTACGATATCCATATGTGTGTGTGAAGCTTCGCTTACAGATTTATTAGCTTCTTTTAATAATTCACTCGCTTCATCAAATTTACCTTCTTTAGCTTTGTAAAGAGCTTCCATTCCTTGTGATTTTCCTGTACCTGCTTTGGTAATTATTTCAAATGAAATTCTTTCTCAATCAACTTTTTTATTTTTGTCCATTTTGTCTCCTTTATATTTATTTAACTTCAATTATTTTAAATTTTGTTCCATCTTTTATAAAATTAATTTTGTACAAATCTTCATCGATTACTTTTCCAACAAGATTCCTTCCATTAACATTGTCTTGAAAATTTTTCTTTGCAATGTGAAATTCACCTTTATACCTTCCGAGATTTTCATTCAAAATGATTACATCACCAAGTTTTAGTTCTAAAGATGAATCATGAGCTTTTATAACTTCATCTTTATAAGTTATTCTTGGTCATGTTGATCTTATAAAATATGCAGTGTAATCGGGTCTATTATTATGAACTTTATTTTTATTATTTAAAATAATATCTTTTTCAACTTCGGTTATATTTTGATTAAATTTTATTCTTATTTCAATTATTTCTTCATTTTTTAATTTTTTAAAATTATCAAAAACTTTATTTATTGCTTTAAATTGTTCTTCAGTTGCGCCTTGTGAAGAAATGATAATATCATCAATAAGACCTGTAGACAGAAAATCTAAGACTTGCTCTTCTAATTTCATAAATCTATGCTCTTCTATTGTTGGCATTCCATCATTAACATTTCAAGGGCCGACAGCATCTTCTTGCGCTGTTGGAAGAGTTATAAAAGCAGCAACCCTTACTCCGATAGCTTTATAATGAGAAGATAATTCTATAAATCTTTCTCTATCTAAGCCCGTATATTCCATTGGATAAAAATTGTGACAAGCAATTAAATTGCTTGGGTTGGCACCTAATTTTAATGCATTGTCAATTGTTGATGTGCCCGCAGATGCATTAAGTTCAATTTTTAAATATTTTTTATTGTTAGAAAGTTCAGCTTCTATTTTTCCACCAAAATCCTCATCTAGTCTTATTCCTGAAATTTCTAAGTTAGCAAAAAAATCTATTTCATTTTTAGGAAGGGATAGCTCTTCATAAACTTGTGGATTTACATCAACAATGACTTCAAATTTTTTGTTTCTAGCATATTTTGTAATTTCCTTTAATACTTTTATTTTTGTGTCATCATTTTTATCAATTTCCAATAAATTCATAAAAATTCTATTAAATCCATTTTTGCTTGCTAAGTCAATATAATCTTTTGTTTTTTTGATTCCAGTTATCTCTGGATATACTGATATACCTAATTTATTCATAATAAAATTATATATCTATTACATAAAAAAAATAACCCATTATATAGGTTATTTTTTTGTAGTTTTATGATGGAACTGTTTCAGAAACAACTTTGGCTTTTGATGCACTTGGCATTCCAGCTACTATTTCGTTGTTTACAATTTCAACATTTGGTCCAACTACTACATGAATATGATGTGCTGATACTTTTTTAGATCCGAATGCTCCTGCAGATTTCAGGGCTTTTTCGTCAACTTTATCCATATCTTTAACATCGTATCTTAATCTTGTTGCACAGTGTGAATACATTGTAATGTTACTGTATCCTCCAAGTGCTTTAACATATTTAGCGGCTCTTAATGTAGTTCCGCCTTTTGTTACACTTAAATCGCTTTCATCAGATGCATCATCACCGATTAAGTTTGCTCCTCTACCTGGTGTAGATAAATTCATTTTCTTAATCATGAAGTTTGCTGAGAAGAAGTATGCTGCAGCTGTTCCGGCTCCAACAACTCACATTCAAGCTGGATTAGACATTGCGCCTTCAAATCCACCTTTAGCGTTTGCGATATCCATTGATTTAGGAATTGATAGAACATAATCTATAAGTCCTGCTGAGAATCCGAATCCGATTTGCATTCCAAATACACCAACTATAAATGCTGACAATCCTGTTAATACAGCATGAAGCATATATAGAGATGGAGCTAAGAACATAAATGCAAATTCAATTGGTTCTGTAATTCCTGTAAAGAATGAAACTAATGCTGATCCAGCAAATAGAGATGCCACTCTTTGTTTTTGAACATTACCTTGAGCATTGTAGTAAATTGCTGCTGCAATTGCAGGTAATCCGAACATCATTGCTGGGAAGAATCCTGTTTGGAATGTTCCAGCTGGGTTAACCATTGTAACTCCGTTTTCAACAACAGAAGCAGGTGCTTGAGCAAAGATATTAATATCTCCTGATACTCCAGCAAATTCTCCTCCAACTCCTGAGAATCAAAGTGGTATATTTATAACGTGATGTAATCCGAATGGAATTAATAATCTATTTACAAATCCATATATACCCATTACTCCGGCATTAGCTCAATGATTTCCTTGAGCTTCCCCCATACCTTTACCGATGTAGTATAAACCAGCACCTAGTCATGGGAATATTAATGCATAAACTAGTCCTAATAATACTGTTGCCATTAAAACTAAAACAGGCACTAATCTTCTTCCTGAGAAGAATCCAAGTATTGATGGTAATTCAATACCATTGTATCTATTATAAATATATGCAACTATTGATCCTGCAAATATTCCTGTAAATACGTTTTGCCCTAAAATGGCATTGTATTTACCTCCATATAGACCATGGAATCCATGACCACCATTTAGAGTCATTTTATGGTAAATTTTGTCTACAAAGTCTTTACCACCAAATTGTCCTCCATCTGTCATTAAGATATTTAATAATATCATTGCGACAAGACCTACAATTGCCGCTTCTCCTCGATTATCTTTTGATAATCCAAAAGCTATACCAACTGCAAATAAAATTGCTAAATTGTCAAATACAGCACTACCAATACCTAAGAACAATCCACTAATGAATTGAGCAAAAGCAGGAGCGGTATCTCCGCCAGGAATGGCTGCACCTAATCTTAAGAAAATAGCTGCAAATGGAAGCATAGCTATTGGATAAAGTAATGATTTACCAATTCTTTGTAACTGGTTAAACATTCTTTTTCAAACAGATAAACTTGCATTAGAATTATTGTTTGTTCTAGTCATTATTTGTTACCTCTCTTTTTTTGATAAGCGAATGCTACTGTCACTATTAGAGATGTAAATATTGCAAATCCAAATACTAATCCGAATGAAGCTAATAACATTGCATATGTATCATTTGCAAGTACCTTAACACCATCTGCTAATTTTAATCAACCAACAAAATGAATATTAGTTGAGTCGTTTGGATCAATAACTACTTCTAATGTTTTGAATGTATCACCATTTTGCAATGTATGAGTTACACCAATTCCTGTTATATCAGTTTGATCCCCGACAGGAAGAACAAAATTATCTTTTAAAACTGCGTCATGTTTTAGCGGTTCAGTTCCATCAGTTTGAGAAACTGTAGCTGCAATAATGACAAAAGCAATTAAAAGAGCAAATGTTAACAATCATAGTGAAGCAACAACTCAATCTTTAGTAGACATATTATTGAGTTTTGTTTTTAATCTATTAAACATGTATCTATTCCTTTCTCACATATTTTATATTCTATAACACACTTTATAAGTGCATTTCAATTTTACTAAATAAAAAGATGCAAATATTAATTATGAAAATATTTTCATTCTACAATTTGTGTACATTAGTATTTGGTAAAATATGTAAGAGAAGATTCTTAAAAATCAATAAAAAAAATGGCGGGCGGACAGGGATTCGAACCCTGGATAGGTTGCCCTATGCTAGTTTTCAAGACTAGTGCCTTCAACCGCTCGGCCATCCGCCCACTAAATTTATTTTAGTGCCTTAACATTATACAAAAAAAGAAATAAATTTAAACAAAAAAACAAGATATTACCTTGTTAGAATTTTGCTGCTTTTGATATTTGATTACTGTATTCACTCAAATTTTCTTCAACACTTTTTTGACCAAAGGACTTTGTTTTTGTCCCATCTACTAAAATTGGTTGATTAACTTTCATTCCTAAAAATTCAAATGTTCCTTTTAAATATGCGACATGGTCTCCAAATGGATATCATCCTTTTGGTGCCCCTTGAGTACATAAAATTTGTACAGTTAAATTAGTAACAAGTCCTTCTGATTCTCCATCTCCATCATATTTATATCTAAATGTTTGATTTGCAACTGCTACATGATCTAAAAAATTCTTAAGAACTGCAGGAACGTTAAAGTTAATCATTGGTGATGAAACAATCAAATGATTCGCACTTTTTAATAATTCAATAAATTTTTTTGTTGTTGCTTCAGAAAAAAATTCTTTTGTTACCAATTTGTCGGCTGTAAGTGTTTTTATACCAATTTCCTCTTTGTTAAGGTCGAACTCTAAAATTTCTGCATTTGGGAAATTTTTTCTATATTCAACTAAAAATTTTTCAGCTAATTTTGTTGATATAGAACCGCCTGGCATCTCTCTTGTTGGAGATGCATAAAGTACCACTGTTTTCATATTTTCTCTTTTCCTCCATTAATAAATGAATTGTTATATATAATTATTATAAGTGTAAATCACAAAAAGGAGGAAGGCATGGAAATTAAATCACCAATTTCAGGAAAATTATCAACACTTAAATCTCTTAATGATGGAGTATTTTCCGAGGAAATGATGGGAAAAGGTTTTGTTGTAGAACCAGAAGGAAATACTGTTTATGCCCCAATAACTGGAAAACTTATTACAGTTTTCCCAACAGGACATGCATATGGAATTGAAGCCAAAGATGGAACCAAAGTTTTAGTACATATCGGACTAGATACAGTTGGATTAGACGGAAAAGGATTCAAATCTTTAGTAAAACAAGGTAAAAAAGTTAAAGTTGGAAAACCAATGGCAGAAGTAGATTTTGAAGGAATTAAAGATAAAGTTCCATCAATTGGAGTAATTACTTTAGTTACACCAGATTCTGATACAACTGTTGGAGATATAAAAACAGAAGGCTCCGTTACAATTGAAGATACAGTTGCAGTAACATCATAAAATTAGAAGTTAAATAACTTCTTTTTTTATGATTTCTCCTCTAGTAATAGGTAATTATTTTATAAAATGGACGGAGAAATGACAAATAAAATATTTTATTTTAATTAAAGAAATTCAACAACAAAATAATTAAAAACCCCAATTTATTTTTAATTCTCTAATTATAATTATGCAATTACATAGATAAGTAGAAGATTTAATTAAATTGAAATTCTAATAATCTTTATTTCAATATCATTTTAAAAAAAATTATTAACTAAAATATCTAATATGTATTATTAGTTTTCAATTATCTTTTGTATGTATTTTTTATTCAATCAAAATGCCTGTTTTGGTGTTTCATCTCCACTTGGTAACTTATAAGTATCTTTTGAATTTTTTCCTTTAGGTCTCACATGTCCAATAGAGTGGTTATTCGATTTGGGGAAAAAGTTTTTAAAAGTTTTTCCTTCTTTTCAAACTGAGCCAGATTTATTAATCTTTTTTTGCATATCAACATATATAGATTTATATTCATCAATATCTTCTTTAGGCATTTTTCAAATTTTCATACTTTTAAAAGTTAATTCTTCTTTGCTGTCACCTCCAAAAATAAAGAATGCAAATTTTTCATTTCTAAAACGATAATATTGTTCAGAGTCTTCTCATTTTTTTTCACTAAGTTCTGTTGGGTCAATTTGCTCGAATGACATCGATTCTGTAACTTTGCCCTTAATAACTCTTATAGTTTTAGGGATAATTCCTGCTTTTTTAATTTCAGGAGCTTTCGAAATATTTTTTTCATAATTAAAAATTTTCGAAATTATTAAATTCATTATTTGCTTGGAATTTGCATTTTTTTGTAAGGATAATTTATTGATTAAATCCTTTTTTGTCATACCTATATATTCTTTAATTTTGAATTTCATTAATTTTTCGAAAGAATAATTAAATTTCTCTAAGTCTTCCAATTTAAAAATATTTTTATTAATCGGTTTCCTCCTTTCATTCAATACTCTTAAATATTGGGCTTTTAAAGAAAACGCTCTTGAAGGTGCTAATTTCTCGCTGAAGGGTTGTTTTCTCAAATCTTTATTCCTTCCAGCACCTTTTCTGCATGCAGATAAATAATTTGTATCACTTTCACTTATTAGGTGGGCATTACCATTTTTTATTTTTTCAATTATTGTGTTGTAATCAGCTTGAATCACTTCTTTATCTTGCCCTGGAAATTCTAAAATATATTCATCTATAAATACAGAGTCATATTTTTTTCTTAAATCGTGTTTGTATTGAATAATTTGCATCGTTTTAACCTTTTTATAAAGGTGAGAATTATAAAATTCATGTTTATAGTCTTCCATATAATCAATCATTGTTAAAACCATTCTTTCTTTAGGAACTAGAGTATTTTTTGAAGTTTCTTTTAAAGGGATAACTTTTAATTCTATCTCGGCGTCTTTAAAATCAGGCCTTCTATCTGAATTATTTGAAATATTAAAAATATCAGTTTCAACAGATAGCCCAATTGAACCCTTATTGTTATTTTTGTGTTCAGTTGACAAAACTTCCCAAACCTTTTTACCAATTAATTCTCTTGATTTATTCTGTATTTCTTCTTTTGTTCACTTTTTACTTGATCTCATTTAATAATTTTACTATAATACTAATATATCTAGATTTTATCTAGATTATATTTTAAGAAAAATTAAGGAGTATTGATGAACAAAAAAGATATAGAAGTAGTGGAGTTATTTGCTGGTGTTGGCGGATTTAGATTAGGGCTGGAGAAAACATCCAATTCTTTTAAAACAATTTGAGCAAATCAATGAGAGCCTTCAACACAGGCTCAACATGCGGCTGATGTTTATCAAGAACATTGAAATGATGGCACTTTGGTAAACGAAGATATTTCTTTAGTTTGAGAAAATGTTCCTAAGCATGATTTGCTTGTAGGAGGATTTCCTTGTCAAGATTATTCTGTTGCCCAAACAAAAGCAAAAGGTATACAGGGCAAGAAAGGTGTTCTTTGATGAGAAATATACAAAATTGTTAAAAAAAATAAACCTTCTATGATTCTTTTAGAAAATGTAGATCGTTTACTTAAATCACCAGTAAATCAAAGAGGTAGAGATTTTGCCATTATGTTAAGCTCTCTTAATGAACTTGGTTACATTGTGGAATGAAGAACAATTAATGCTGCTGATTATGGATTTCCACAAAAAAGAAAAAGAGTTTTCATTTTTGCTAGAAAATCCAATTCTAAAAAAACTCCTACAAAAAAATTCATAGAAAAAGAGTCCATTTTTAGAAATGAATTCCCTGTTGAAACATTCTATGATTCTAAACAAATAGACTTAAACAAATATGAAGACTTAATTGATATTACACAAAAATATAAAGAAGGTAAATTTGCAGAATCTGGAGTGTCAATTAAGGGTAAAGTATTCCACACAAAATACAAGGCTTCTTTAAGTAAGCAAACTCCTTTTAAAGATATTTTAGATAAAAATCAAAAAAATTATAAATTCTTAACTGATAAACAAAGAGAAATTGCCGCTTATCAAAAATCAAGTAAAAGAATTGAAAGGCAAAGCAAAGAAACTGGATTTAAATATTTATACTCAGAAGGGAAAATGTCTTACCCGGAAGTAATGGAGCTCCCTGGGAGAACCATGTTAACTTCAGAAGGAACAATTAATAGATCCTCTCACTTCATTAAATCAGGAAAAGGAATAAGATTCATGACGCCCATTGAAGCTGAAAGAATGAATGGATTTGATGATAACTGAACAAGTTCTAAGCATGATAGATTTAGATATTTTGCCATGGGCAATGCTTTAGTGGTAGGGATAATATCCAAAATAGGAAAAGAGATAATTAAAAATGTCAAATAATACAATATCACTTAACCTTATGGAGGATAGATGTATAACCATTTTTGACTTTATTAGGAAATTAGATAATAATAAAATAAGAATAATACTACCAGAAGTTCAAAGACCACTTGCATGAGGTGTAAAAAAAATAAAAGAAATTTTCAAAAATAATGAAATAGATTATTTTGGCAATATAACTTTTCAAGGAAAAAATAATCAGTTTTCTTTAATAGACGGTCAACAAAGGTTGAGCATCTTCATTATGGCCTATAACTATGCAAAAGGCCTAGAAAATGATAGGTCTATTTTAGACTCAACATATTTAACATCAAAAGAGAGAACTTGCTTTAGGAAAGTTTATAGTTCAAAAGGCTCCTTAAATTCTTTAGGAAAGGGAGAATTAGAATTAATTAAAAATGCTATTGGTCAATATGGATATGTTGATAATATTGAAAAAATACATTCGTTAAATAAAGAACTCATTATCAATAAACTTAAAAATATATATATTTCTATTTCTATAATACCAGATACAATATCAGAATATGATGTTTTTATTTCCATGAATTCTTTTGCGTCTCCATTAGCAGAATCAGATATTTTAAAAGCCTTCTTTATTAAAAATCTTATTGAAAAAAATCCAACAAATATTCAAGAATTATGACAGAACATGCTGTCCAAAACAGCCAAAGCAAAAGTTTATTTAGATGATATGATAGTTCGTTTCTTATCAATGGAAACTGCAGGTATGACGAAAAAGAAATTTGTTAATTATTACAAAGATAAAATAAAAACACTAAAAAATAAAAAAAATGGCAATAATTCTTTAGAAAAAAAAGAAATTATAATTGATGACGAAATAGGAGCAATAGTTAATAACATGAGTACGTTTATTAATGGCTTTAGTGCTGCATCAACTTTCAAAGAAAAAGAATCAAGCATTCCTACAAAAGCTGAAAATTATTTTGATGCCTTAGTGAAATTGGCACTAAATTCAAAATTTATTTATAAACCATATATTTCATTAATTTTAAAATATAGAGAAAAATGTTTAAATAAAGCAGATAAATTGAAAGATTTTATAAGTTTTTTATTAATTTCTTTTTATATGCATGCTTTGAACAAAAAAGCAAAAGCAAAAGAAATTGAAAACTATAAATTTTTAATGGGTAACAAATTTAGGAATAATGTAGAAGATTTATTCTTAAAATACAGTATTAAAAATTACGATTGAAAGATTTTCATCATTCCTTTCAAGGTTGAAACAAGTAAAAATATTTATAATGATGAAGATTGTTGAAATGAAGTTTTTCATATGTTGAAAAGAAAAACAAAGGATAAAGATATAGGCAAATCAATACGAATTTTACTGGAATGATATTTTGGCAGCAATACTAAAAAGAATTTCTTTGATTTTAAAAGCAAAATGACTGTTGAACATTTCCAAGAAAAAGTCACTATTAATAAAAGCGGGAAAAAAATAGTAGTTTCTGAAAAAAACAAAAATTACGATAGTGTATTTTTTATCGAAGGGCCTTTACACGATAGAATAAATTTAGAAATAAAAAAGATATTAAATGATTCGTCGTTTATTGCTAAAAATAAGAAAGAAATGAAGTTGGAATTAGAATCATTAAAAATAAAAATTTACAAAAAATCCGACAATAGTTTTACAAAAAATATTTCTAAAAATATTAAATTTGAAAATAGATGAATAGATTTTTAAAAGAAAATTTGAATTCTACCC
>JABSQU010000009.1 GCA_013215685.1 Mycoplasmatales bacterium
TAATTTTAAAATTGAATTTAAATCAGCATGGAAATCTTAAGTTATTTTAAATAATTTTATTAAATCATAATAAAATGATATCTTATATTAACAATAAAATAAATTGATTCAAACAATAAAATTCAAACTTTTTTTCAAATTGATAATAAGGATTTAATAAATAATCAAAAAAACATATCCAAAAATATTTGCTAATTGCCATCAAATCAAGAAAATAAAAAAATTTTTAAATAATATTTATTTTACCTTCTTCAATTCCACAAGCAAAGATAATTCTATCTTTGTGCATTTTTTAATTATATTTTTGAGTGTATAATTTTGATATGATTGATATTATAGCGAAAGGAGAGTAATATGAATAACTTTGAAATAAATGGATATAAATTATCAGATAGCGAACAAATTATAGCTATTATAATTATAATTTTATCTGCGTTAGTTTTTGTTCTATCAATTGGATTATTTTCAATGTGAATATATTATTCGTGAATTAAAAGAGTAAATTCACAGAATTATACAGGAGCAGATTTAACAAAATATATTTTTGATAAAACAAATACAGATGTTCAAATTAAAAATTCGTGATTTTATGTAAAGTATTGGAATTATAACAAAAGAAAAAATACATATAGATTAAGACCGTGAACGTATTCAAGAAAATCAATTTGAACAATGATGGAAGCATCACAACAAGCATATGTAACAACAATAAGAAAAGAAAAAGGAAAGCAATTTTGATTAATTTTTAGATTACCATTATTGTTTAGAATAATTGGAGGAATTGGAGGAATATCATTAATTTTTCTGGCAATCCATGATAGCAATAACTTAAATGATTGAGACTTTGGACATTGATTACTAGTTATTATGGGAATTTCAATAATCTTCATCGGATATACAATTGCAGATGTTGGAAGAGTATATGTATTATGAAAAAATGTTTTACCTGTAATAAAAGACTCAGGATTATCAAATGAAGAACTTGCAGCAATAAAAAGAATATTTTTCTGAAGAATGATTTACTCTATTGTAGTTGTCATTTTAGAAATACTTAAATTAATTTTTAGAATAGCAATCAATTCAAATAAATCATCAAAATAGGGATCTTCCTATTTTTTTTATTATTTAAAAATAAGTTATAATGACAAATAAGAACGCACATGAATAAAATAAACGATCTCCCCAAAACATCAAAAGATGAAACAATAGTTGCATGAACAACTTTTGCTTTTTTAATTTTAGCTTTAATAATTTTTATTTTATTAATTACCACATGAATTTATTATTCATGAATCAGAAAAAATAACTCTAAAGGATATACAGGAAAAGAAATAACAGAAGAAATTTCAAAAAAAGCTAATATTAATATGGAAATTAAAAATTCATGATTCTATGTAAAATATTGGAATTATAACAAAAGAAAAAATATGTACAGATTAAGACCGTGAACATATTCTAGAAATTCAATTTGAACGATAATGGAAGCAACTCAGCAAGTATATGTCACAACAATTAAATTAAAAAAGAAAAAAGAAATTTGATTAGTTTTTTGAATTCCAGTAATATTGAGAGTAACAGGATACATATTTGCAGTAATATTTTTATTCATTGGAATAAAAGATTTTAAGGAATTGGAAAAAGAAAATAGTAATTGATTAGATAATATTAAATGATTGTGAATAGGAATTGCGATGTTAACAATATTTTCTTTTCACACAATTGCAGATATATTAAGAATTATTGTGATTAGAAAAAATGTTCTATCAATTTTAAAAGAAATGAAATTTACAAATGAAGAAATTTCATCAATTAATAAAATCTATATTTGTCGATTGATATATTCAATTACTGCATTTTTTTTAGAAATAAATAAATTAATTATAAAAATAATTTTGAAAATATGAGATTTCATAAAATAATTTAATTCTTATTTTATTTATACACTTGTATTTTTTTATCTTTAAAACTAATTTCAATCTTTCCGCCGTATGGTAATGTATAAACAGGAGCTGTATGACCAAAATTTAAATTGTATATTACTGGACAATTTAATTTTGCTTTAATTATTTCTAAATACTCATTAAAATATTCTTCATCTTTAGGTTTTCCGAATATTATTCCTTTAGAAACATTTATTTCTTCTCTTAATGATTCTAATGCATTATCAAATTCTTGTGGAGGCATTTTTGATTCTGATGTTTCAAGAAAAATAACTGAATTTTTTCAATAATTTAAATTAGGAAAAAAAGATTCATTTTTCATTTCAGCTATAGTATCTAAGCATCCACCAATTAAATGACCAGAAATATTTTCATTAAAATTTAATCATATTTGCCCGAATTTTTCTGGATTCATTTTCCTTGATATATTATCGAATTTTTCATTTCCTCATTCAAGAAATTCACTTGTTCATTCATTACTTTGATTAATAATTTGTTTTTGATTAGTAAAAAGGATTTGTTCAATACTTTTACTTGTCAATTCGTGCATTTTTACATTCTCAGCAAAACCACTTAAAACCGTGGGACCATAATAAGATTTAATCCCTAATGTATATAAATACAAGTGAAGTGAAGTAATGTCAGAGAATCCAAGAATTGGTTTTGGGTTTTCTAAAATAGCATTTTTATCCAAAAATGGGATAATTTTATGCGAATCAAAACCGCCCATGTTTGCAATTATAAGTTTTATATTAGAATCTAAAAAAGCATTATTTAAATCATCTGCGCGCTTTTGTGGATTATTGGAAATAAATTCTATTCCTTTCAAAGCATGATCTGAAACAACTGTTTTTAATCCCATTTTTTCAATTCTTTTTTTTCCAATTAAAAATCTATGAAAAAATCTTTTATCACCGGCTATTCCACTAGAGGGACTTTGTAATGAAACTAAATCTCCTTTTTTTAATAATTTATTTTTCATTTTGTTTTTTCGCCTTTAAATAAACTTTAAGTTGCTTTTTAATTTCTAAAATAACTTTATCAATTTCTTTTCAATTTCTATCTAATTTTATACCAGATGCTCTTAAGTGACCTCCACCACCGAATACTTTAGAAACTTCATTAACTGGGAAGCCTAATGATCTCATAGATGTATTTATTGTATTATTTTTTTTATCTTCAATGAAAAATATTCAAACATGTATTCCTTCTATATTCCCAATTAAATTAACTCTTTTAACTTGATGTGTGCTTAATTTAAGTCTTTTTTGAGTTGCATCAGTTATTTTTAAATATGCAATTCCTGAGTCTATCTTAAAATTAGACAGGGCATATGCTTGAAAAGCAACGTCATCTTTTGTTCTTTTTCTATATTCTTTATACATATTATCCATAGACTCAGTTTTAATGTGCTTCATTAATTCCATTGCAGCTTTAACTGGCCTTGTATCATTTAATGAATAAGTAAAATTAAATGTATCTGTAAGAATACCAAAAATCATTGAAAGAGCAATATGATCATTAAATGGAACTTTCAATTTTGAAGCAATATCATAAGCTTGAACTGATGAAGCTCCTAATGTATAATCTTGTCAATATGAATCAAATTCAAAATCAATCTTATTTCTGTGATGATCAAAACACACTTTTATTCCTGCTTTTTCATATTTTTCGTAATCATAAATTCTTTCTTTAATTGCGTTGTCTCCTATAATTGCTGTATAAGAATTATCAACTTCTTCAATAACATCACTAAAATCATTAATTAGAAAAGAAAAATTTTTCTTAATGTAATCAACGTTTGCAACTCATTTAACTTCTTTATTAGGAAATTTTGCTTGAATAGCTTTCATTAAACCATAAGATGATGATAAAGAATCTCCATCTGGGTTTACATGATGAAATAGAACGATTTTTTCCGATTTTTTAATTATTTTAGCAATTTCTTTTGCATTAGACATTTTTAGAACTCCTTATTGTATATTGATAATTATAACATTGATAATTCCATTAGCAAAGTAATAAAAAAATGCATAAAAATTAATTATACTTTTATCTTCATTTTATCATTAATGTATTCTATAATTTTCGGCAATTTTTCTAAATTATTAATAATAGTTCCCGAAGAAGTTAAGTGGCCTCCGCCCCCAAAATAAGAAGCGACTTTTGAAACATCATATTCTTTAGATCTAAAACCTACTCTATATAATTTTTCATTCAATTTGCAAACAAATATATATATTTCTGATTCATATTTTTTATAAAACAATTCAGTAGCAGGTCTATACAAATCATTAGAGACAAAAAAATCATTGATTACATATAATACATTTCCATCTTTTTTTGGATTTTTAACTAAATTTAAAATTTCTTTCTTTTGAATAGGCGATAAATCAATTTTACCAAGCATATTTTTCCTATTAATTCCATCGCTTTCAACTCATTCCATTGCTTTAAAAGTTTCTTTTGAAGGATTTCTTTCTGAAAGGCCAGAAGTATCTGTTCATATAGAAACTCATAATGCTTCTTTAACAATTTCATTGTATTTTAATTCTAATTTTATAATCATATCTCAAATTATTTGACCAGTCGCAGGAACGGTATCTCCTTCAATTGCTAATGATCATTGATTTCCTTCTGGATGATGATGATCAATTTTGATAATTTCTTTAGCATTCAAAATTCTTTTATCAAATGTACGAGTAATGGATGAAGTATCAACCAATATTGCTAATGAATGCTTGATAAATTCATTAGAAACATTATCATTGCCTTTCATTCATAACAAATTAGATGGATATTTATCACCTGAAATCTTTACATCAATTTTTGGGTATTTAATTTTTATCAATTCTTTTAGGGCAATTGAAGTCCCGATTGTATCTCCGTCTGGATGGACGTGAGTAAAAATTACTATTCTTTCTTGTTCAGATATTTTTTTTCAAATTTTTTCGTATAAATTAATCATATAAAAATTATAAATAAAAATGCCAAAAAGGCATTATAATTAATTTATTTAATTAGTTAACATATCAACAATATTATTAAATCTTGAAGCCGTATTTCCTGTGAAAGTTCCGTCATTTAATTCATCACCACTATATTTTTTAATTTCTGCATATTTATTTGCAAAATCAGCTCAATCCAGAGGATTTTGATCTGCTGCTTTTTTAGCATAATTTAATGCAGTATAAGAAATTTCAAATGGTTTTCCATTAACATTTGTTGCTCCATGATTAAGTAAAAATTCTTTTAAATCATTTGGGCCTTTTTTAGCTTCATCAATAAATTGACTGAAAGTAAATTTGGTAACTCCATTTTGATTAGAATTATCTGCAGGAGTTTCTGGATTTACTGGGGCATTCCCTGTAGTTAACATATCAACAATATTATTAAATCTTGAAGCCGTATTTCCTGTGAAAGTTCCGTCATTTAATTCATCACCACTATATTTTTTAATTTCTGCATATTTATTTGCAAAATCAGCTCAATCCAGAGGATTTTGATCTGCTGCTTTTTTAGCATAATTTAATGCAGTATAAGAAATTTCAAATGGTTTTCCATTAACATTTGTTGCTCCATGATTAAGTAAAAATTCTTTTAAATCATTTGGGCCTTTTTTAGCTTCATCAATAAATTGGCTGAAAGTAAATTTGGTAACTCCATTTTGATTGGAATTATCTCCTGAAACATCAGGATTAGATGGAGTCGTAGAATTATTTTCAAAATTATAATCTCTATTTGATTTTAAATAATCTCTTCAAGATTCATTATTTTCAATATCGGTATCTTTTTGAGAAGTATTTAAATCAAAATAAACATTTGTGTGGTCTGAAACTCTATATCTAATTCCATTAAGTGTTAATTTTTTAGTTTGTTGGTTAATATATTTTTCATCAATTGAATTAGAATCTTCGTCATAGTTGAAAAATACTTTCATTTTTTCAGGATTTAATATTTCATATCTCTTTTGTTCCATATTTGAATCCAACATATCTGATTTAACAAAAATTCTGTCATAGGGATTTGCGTAGTGATATTGATCATCAGTTTTTGATGTGCCCAATGATGTTTTATTTGCATCCAATGTTGGGTCTGATAGTGATTTAAAGCCCATTTTAATTAATGGATTAAATGGAGAAGCAGAATCTTTTTTCATATCCATTTTTATATTTGTATCTCCCATGATGATCATATCGTCATTTTTACCATCAATTGAATCAAAATATTTTGCAACATCGGTTAAGTGAGTCGCTTCTCAAACTTCTTGAGTTCCTTGGCCCAATTTATATGATTGTTCTAAAATGTTTCCTTTTTCTTTCCCGTTTCCTGGTGAATCAAAATGACCAACTGCAACCGTAAAATCATGATTATTATTATCCATAAATTTTACTCCAAATGGAGGCCTTACATATCCTGTTTTCTCTCCTGAAATTAACTCATTATCCATTTTAGGATTAGTATAAATTGCTCCAACTTCTGTTGTAGCTTCAAAAGGAATCGGCTTAACTTTAGTTGAATTGTAAATAAAACCATAATATTCATATTGACCACTTGAGCCAACTAAAGTTCCATCATTAAATGATCCTGATTCTTGTGATCTAATATATTTATAAAATGATGAACCTGATTGATGATTCAATTCTGCTACAAGAGCTTTTAATGAGTCTCTTCCTTCAATTTCAGTTAAACCTAATAAATCTTCCTTTGCATCAAGAATTATTTTTGCAAGTGACTTAGTTTTATATTTAACTTTTAGATCTGTTTCATTAAGATCTGTATTGTAATTCAATACATTCCAAACTCCCATTCTTATTTTTTCTACTGAATCAACTGGCTTACCACTTATAGCTTTTGACATTTCCTTTGAATTATCTAATGCTGGATTTGATTTTGGAATATCAACTATTTCTCCATTACTTTCATTTTTTGTAGAAGTAGACTCTTTATTTTCGCTATTAATTTTTGAGAATTTTTTATAATCAGAAATAAAATATTCTTCTGGAACATCCTTTAGATAAAGTTTCATTATTTTATTAGCATAATCTCTTACTGAATAAGCTTCATTGAATAGTTCAATAAATTCTTTATATGTTGGTTTATTTGATAATTCAGTTATGCTTTTAGCTAAATTTGTTAAGTCTTTATATTTATTTCCAAAAGATGCCAAAAAATAAGGTCCATCATTCCCAAAAAATACTTTTGCAGTTGTTCCATATTTATCTGAATATTTGATGTTTGAACTATTAAATGCAATTTTCAATTTTGCTAAATCTAAATTTTTGTAATTATCATTTTGATCAAAGCCTAAATTTGTTAATAATAAATCAAAATTAGTTTTTGCCTCTGCTTCAAATAGAGAAACACTTTCAATTTTCTCAATTCTATTTTTTCTTTCTTCCAAATCATTTTTTGTATATCCTTTGACGTCATAATTTTTTTTATTTACTCCCCCGACGTCAATTGTGTCTGTTTTATTTGCTACAACAAATGCGGCAGCTAGTCCCCCGACTACTCCTGCACCAGCTATTCCGCTTGCTATTTTAAAATATAGTTTCATACTCTAATTTTACTATAATAAATGATAAGAAAATTACAAAAAAATGATAAAAAAAAATAACATATATTTAATTGTTATATTTAGATAATTCTTCTTGAATAACACTGATAAATTTGTCCGTTGTTTCCCAGTTGATTTTCAGTTTAGCACCTGCAGCACGAATATGCCCACCACCACCAAATTGTGTGGCTATTTTATTGACTGGCAACCCATTTGATCTTATCTCAGTTCTTATATATCCCTCTTTTTTATATTCTATAAAAAATACTCACGCTCCTGATCCTTCGATGTTTGCAATGGTATTCACTCTATTTCAACTATCAGGAGAAAGGTTCATTTTTCTTTGAATTTCATCAGTTAATTTAAGGTAAGCAACACCTTTTTCAAGTTTAAAATTACTCAATATATATCCTTGAATTTCTAAGTCTTTAAGTGTTTTTATTTTTGATTTTTTATACATATTATCTAGGTCTTCATTATCGATAAATTTCATCAATTCAGAAGCTGCTTCAAGAGGTCTATGATCAGCTAATGAGAACTGAAAATTACCTGTATCTGTCTGAATTCCATATAGCAATAAAATCCCAACTCTTGAAGTTAAATCAATTTCTAAATTCTTTACAATTTGATATGACTGAACTGATGAAGCTCCTAATGTTGAATCCTTTCAAAAAATATCATGATCAAAGTCTATATCGTTTTGGTGATGATCAAAAGATATTTTAAAACCAGTTTTTTTATACCCTTCATTTCCTCAAATTCTTTCGAAAACACAATTATCTCCGATTACTCCTGTTCAAGTTTCATCAATATCATCAATATCAATCACATTAGAAAATTCAATATTTAAAAATCAAAATCTTTTTTTGATGAATTCTTTATGTGCAACTCATTTTAATTTTTTTTCAGGAAATTTAAGTCTCATAGCTTCCATCAATGCATATGAAGATGAAATAGAGTCTCCATCAGGTTGGACATGATGAAAAAAAACTATTTTATCTGCTTTTTTAAGATGATTTGCAATTTCTTTTTGTTTCATACTACTCTCCTACTTTCGCTTTATTAATTATAACTAAATTAATAAACAACCATATCGGTTGTTTTTATTCTATCCTTTTGTTGCTGTTCCTTGTCTAGAAATAGCATTCATAATACGTTTTCTAAAGATAAAGTAAACTGCAAGCATCGGGATAATTGCTAAGACAGTTCCTGCCATTCTAACTGGAATAATCATATCTCCATCTGAATTTCTACCTGTTTTAAATACTCAAGTAGGTATAGTTTGAATATCTTTTCCCTGTAATAATAAGGCAGGTCACATATATGAGTTTCATGCAGCAAATGCTGTAAGAATAGTTACAGTAAGAGTTGTCGATTTAATCATTGGCAGCGCAACTCTAAAGAAATAACCAAGTCCTGAAGCTCCATCAACCATTGCTGATTCCCTCATTCTATCTGGTATAGATTCAAAAGCATTTTTGAACATGACAGCTGAAAAGACCGATGCAATAAATGGAATAAATAATCCTAAAATAACATTTGCGCCATATTGTCAACCTAAATTAACGACCATTTGGTATTGTCCTGATAATAAGGCAACTTCAGGAAGCATCATTAATGATAGGAAAAATACTCATATGGCTTTCTTTCCTCTGTATTTTTTTAGAGAAAAAGCATACCCTAGCATAATAGTAACAACTAATTTAAGAATAATTGTTATTGATGCAATTAAGAATGAATACATAATAGCTCATCAATATCCTTCTTCAAAAGCACTTTTATAATTTCCTCATTGCGGGGATTCGGGAAATAAATGTGTTGTTACAGTATCAGTAGCTTCTCTATTCGTCATTAACGAATTAGATATCATATAGTAGAAAGGAAATAATACTAAGGCTCCAAAAAAAACTAATATAAATAATTTAAGTAGATTTGATGTTATTAATCATACTAATGATTTAGTTCTTACTTGTGAAGAAACTTTTTCAACATTTTTATTTAATAGCCTTGATCTTCATTTTTGCTGAATTTGCAATTTTCTTTTCAACATTTTTCTCCTTTCATTTATCGTATCCTTTTAGAGATAGTGATACCATTCCCCTTACAGAGGCAGAAAATATTATAGATATAATTAAAATCATGACTGATGCAGCTCCTGCTAACATATAATTGTGTGAAATTTGTAATTTTGCATAAATATAGATTAGTAGAGTTGAACCATTATTATCAAGAGCTTCTTGCGGGTTGTTTCTAAATAGAGCTAGTGGGAAGACTTTTATAGCTCCTATTACTCCAATTGTTAATAAAAAGAATGTTGTTTTCTTTATAGATGGAAGAGTTATTGAAAAGAATTGTTTAATAGGCCCGGCTCCATCAATTGAAGCTGCCTTATAAAGTTTTTTGTCAACTCCGAGCATTGCTGAAGTGAATATAAGAACATTAAATGCGATACCTCTTCAAACTCCGTATATCAACATTGCTCCAAGAGCTGAATGACCATTGGGGTCTTTTAATCATGGAACGTCATGCCCAAGTATTTTATTAAGCAGTCCAGTATCTGCATCAAATAGAAATGCAAAAGCTAATCCTATTGCAACTGCAGAAGTAACATATGGTAAGAAAAATATTGTTTGTCAAATTCCTCTTAAACTTTTTCTGAGAACATTTGATATTGCAGCAGAAATGATTACTGAAATAACTAAAATTATTGGAATTGATATTAAAGCATACATTAAAGAGTTATAAAGCGCATTATGAAATGCTGGATCTTTAAACATGAATTTAAATTGATCAATGCTTGCAACTCTTTCTAATGGTCTATGTCTATCAGGAGTAGCCTGAAATGCATCGGTAGCTGCAGCAATAAAAGGAATTATTGTAAAAATAACAACCACTATAATTGCAGGCATCATTAAAAGAATTGGCTTATATCATTTTACTCTCTTGTTAACAATTGATAAATCTAATGAAGGTTTTTTTGATTCTTCTTTAAGTCTTTGTTTTAATCCCATTAGATAGTACCAATCCTTGTTTTTGTTTTTTCATTAAAAACATAAATATATCCCTTTGGAAATGAAAAATGAACTATATCTCCTCTTTCATATTTTTTCTTTTTAGATAAAAACATTTTGAACTTCTCTTCATTCTCATATTTTAAAGTAGCTAAAATTTCCCTACCTAAATAATCAATATGTTCAATTTTTGCTTTAAATCCACCTCTAGAAAGTTCTTCTAGATGTTCAGCTCTTGCTCCAAAATTAACTTTAATGCTTTTAACTTTTGGAACTTTTCCAATAACTTTTCCGTTAAATTCTAAATTTCCTTTTGTGTCAATTTTGCCTGTAAAAGTCTTCATTTCAGGCATACCTAAGAATTTAGCTACAAATTCATTTTCGGGATTATTATATAGTTCCATTGGAGATCCTAATTGCTGCACATTCCCAACATCCATTAAAATAACCTTATCAGAAATTGCCATAGCTTCTTCTTGGTCATGAGTAACAAAAATAGTCGTTATATTTAAATCTTGTTGAATTTTCTTGATTCACTCTCTTGTTGATATTCTTAATTTTGCATCTAAATTTGAAAGAGGTTCATCCATCAATAAAACTTTTGGTTTTCTAACTATTGCTCTTGCAATTGCAACTCTTTGCTGCTGACCACCAGAAAGCTTTGTTGGTTTCTTTTTAAGATTTTTTACAATTTCTACTTTTTCAGCAACCGCCATAACTTCTTTGTGTACAGCTTCAGAAATAGAAATTACATTAGCAAGATTTTTATTAATTTCTTTCTTGTCCTGAGGTGTCAATTTAGATTCATCACCAAATGATTTTGTCATAAATTCATGGTATGAATTGTAGTCTTCTTTTGCAACCTTAGGTAAAACTTTAAGATTATTTTTAGCAATTTCTAATTTTTTATTAAGTGGATTATTCCTTGCGTTTTCCTTGGCTTTAGCAAGCTTATCCTTGTAGATTTTGAGATCAAATTTGAGCTTATCTTTTATTTTTTGTTTAGATTTTTTATAATCAGAATCAAGCTTTTTTTCATAGTTTTTAAAAGTTTCCTTAGATATTTTGTTGTTCTTATATTCTTCTTCGACTTTGGAAAGTTTAAGAAGTGTTTCTTTAGCAAGAGATGACAATAGTGCTTCTGTTTTTGGCTTTAAATTTTCAATATCAGATTTTATTGATAAAGTGTTTTCATTTATTTGAAAAAATATTTCATCATAAAAACTTTCTGTTTCTCTTTGAACATCATATATATCAAAAAACTTACCTTCTATTGTTGCAATTTGTTTTTCATTAGCGCCATTTCTTTTAAATAAAATTAGATCATTTTTCAATTTATTAATTTCATTTTTCTTTTTTACACCAGCTCTTCATTCTTTATCATTAATAAGAGGAAATGCAATATTCTTATAAACTGTCATATGAGGATAAAGAGCATAATTTTGAAAAACTAAACCTAAATTTCTTTCTCTTGGAGAAAGAGAAGTAACATCCTTTCCATTGAAATAAATGTTCCCTGATGTTGGAGTCAGCAATCCTGCAATAGCATTAAGCGTTGTTGTTTTTCCGCAACCTGATGGGCCTAATAAAGTGACTAAATCTCCCTTTTCGATTTTTCAAGATACATTGTTTACAGCAATAGATTCTCCAAAATCAACAACTAAATTTTTCACCTCAATAGCAGGCTTTTCTTTTCTTTCTTTAAAATGCTTTTCACTAAACTTAATAACATTTTTCTTCAATTCAATATCTTTTTTGTTTACTTTTGCCATATTATATTCCTTCCCTTGTAAGGCTCGGATCTGGAGCTCTTGTTTCCAAGTATTTATATATTGTTGTTATTCCTGGTGCATTACTATTTTTTAATAATGGTTCATAATTAGTAGTTCCATGAGTAATTAGTAATTTTTTAAGGTGGTCGTGTAAAGATTCACCTTTTGAATCAAATAATCCTACTTTTTTCTCAATTGAATTATTAAATTCATCCGCAATTGCTTGTCCTGATTGTCAGAAAATTGATTTTTTATCCAATACAGAGGCTGGATTTGAAAGGAATGGTAATGCTAATCCTTTTTTAATAACTTCGACTGATCAAGATTTAGATAAGTTTTCTCCATAGAATATTGATCCGACGAAACGATTATATGATTTTTTACCGTCTGTTGCTATTCTGATAATTGTACCGGGAGGCATTTGAGTTCTTCCATACTCCCCAGCCAAATAACCTCAATATCCTTCTCTTAAAGTTAATTTAGAAAATAATTGTCTATCGACTCCATTATATTCAACGTGTGCATTTCTTAAATCAAAATTATAATTTGGATTTTTACTATCTGTAGGGATTTCATCGTATCCCTTTCTTGATCCTAGTTCACCAACTTCTTGAATGTCAACAAAGACATTTTTTCAGTATCCATAGCTCTTAGGGTCAGTTGATAGTAAATTGACATATCCAGATGAGCTTTTAACAGCTAACGGTGTTCCTGCATCTTGATATTTTTTTATCAATGCTTCCATATATCTATCATCTATAGGAATAGATTTACCATTTTCCTCAAATACTAATGTAGACATTTTAGCATGAGATTCCGGAGTATCTATTCCGGCAACACGAACAGATATTTGTTCTCCCACATTAAATCTTGCTACTGCAGGTTTATCGGATTTTCCAATTATTTCAACTTTTGGAGTGTCTCCATCTGTTCAACTAATTATTCTAGCATCTACATATGCGTATTTATCTCAATTTATATCAGAGAAATTTCTGTCCAATTGATTTCCATATTTATATTTATGAGATAATGACCCATCATCAGGAATTATTTGATCTATTAATGCTTCTCTATGAATTTTTTCTCAAACATCTTGAGTTGTGTAAGCACTACCTCCATAACTTTTGGAATTACCAGAAGCTGAAATTATTGAATCAATTTTACTTCTTATTGAACTGACTGTATCATCAACTGGTGTTTCAACAAATGATGCTGTTTCTGGATATTTTTTTATCCTTTCCAATTCATTTTTCATAGCCATATATGAAGCCTTTACACCAATCATAGAACCTTTTAGTTTGTCGTAACTAACATTGTCTACTTTTTGTCCAATAACAGAATCGGCATCAAGAGAACCTTTAATTGGAACAATGTATGAAGATCCTTGAGAGAAAAAGTCGACCGGTCTCATTTTTTTTGTAGTTGCCGGAAATTTAACGGGATCAGAAGTATAAAATCAATTCAAAAATTTACCGGTTGCATTGTCTTCGCTTTCATTAATATGTATTGTATTAAATGATGGCCCTTGTTTCATTGTTGTAGATACTTTATCTCAATCAATTAAATTACCATTTTCGTCTTGTTCTGGTCCTTTTCCTGATTTATATTTTGATATTGGTAATCCGAATGATATTTCATTTTCATTTAAATTTTGAGAACCTTTTCCAATTGAAAAATGAAGACCCGCTGTTGAACCAATTGAAATGGCCATTTGATGTTGTTGAAGCATGGTCGAACCATATGCTCCACCACCACCAATTCAAATAGCATTTTTATCAATAGCTTTTCTTAATATTTCATATGAATTTTTAAAAACTTGAGCTTCATTAGAACCAGCTTTTAAGAAATTAAAATCAACAAATCCTGTTTTATCATTTTTTGAAAATAAGAATTTATTTGGATTATTTTGAACTTGCATTGAAGATAATTCGTAAATTAAATTTGTTGGTGAATCCGTTCCAAGAATATTAGGCTTACCTGGAGTTTCAAAAATAGGCTGTACTTTGTCTATAAATTCAAATAAAGAATTATAATAAACAAAAATATCTTCACTAATTGTAGTTCCAACCAATTGATTTGGATCATTAGAATTCAGGCCTCCTCATTGAGATTTAATATTTTCTAAATCACTTGAAGATATATTTTGATTATGAATAGCTTCCATAGTAGGGCCGGATCAATCTATTTTTGCTCCAACCGTTTCAGCATTTTCCAATAAGTATTTCATTAATGGACGATTTATTGCTAAAGATTCCGAAGAATTAGCTAATGGAATTGAGTATAGTTTACCTTTAGGTAAACCAGATATTTCATCATTAACTTTTACAAAACTTTCATCAAAAAGATTTCTATCAACTTGTGATGAAACATCAAATGCCATTCCATATGGATTAATCTTTCCAACAGATGTTGGATAATCAATATATAGATTAGGAAGAGTTCTGGTATCTTTTGATATTATTTTTGTTATTGCTTGCGAAGCAACAGTTCCATATCCTCCCTCTACAGGTTCAAGTTTTACTTCAATAAATCCTGGTGAGTCTTTTTCTAATATATTATATTCTTTAACAACCGTATCAAGTGCATTATATGCAGCTCCCCCCGAAGATCATGTTGTTTGAATAGCAATTTTATTGTCTGATATTGAATCATATGCACCATTTGATCCTAATAATGATCCACATGATATTGATGTTGCTATAGGAGCAACGGCGATACTTAACGTACCAATTCCCATAAAAATTTTTTTAATTCCCATAACAATATTTTATATGTTTATTTAAATAAATTTTAAAAAAAATGTTATATATAAATAACCATATTTTTTTAAACTTTTTTGATTAGAAATAAACCCTTTTATTTGGTTATTTTTTACATTTTTTTACTAAAACAATATAATGTATTTATGGAAAATATTTTGAAAAAAGGACATACAAATAAAATTAAAAAAATAAAAAATGATAATTTAATCATAGTAAAAACATACACTGGTTTTAATCATTTGTTAAATTATGAGGATATACAAATTTTTGATTTTGTCCCAAAATTAGTAAGCGAAAACAAAAAAGAAGTTATTTGAAAAATAATAGATGGAGAAAATTTAAATAACCCTCAAACTGATGATCTAATAAGACTTGCAAAAATGATTAGAAAAATACATACATCTGATTTGAAATTACCAAAAAATAACTTAAGAAAAAGAATAAGAAAATATTTAAAAATTATTCATGACAAATATTTAAACATTCCGGAAATTGATGAAAATTGAAAAATAATGAACGATTTAATAACCAAAATGGGAAAATTAAATCCATTACATAATGACATATGATGAGAAAATCTTATTAAGGATAAAGAAGGAAAAATATGAATTGTAGATTGAGAATATGCAACTATGGGAGACAAACATTTTGATTTAGCATATTACATTGAATCAAGTAAATTATCAAAAGAAAAAGAAAAAATTTTCCTTAATGCCTATAACGATACAGAAACTTATCAAGCATATATTCCTGAATGAATGCCTAAATATAAAATGTTTGTAAATTGACTAACATTATTATGAGGATATGCTCAAGATGAGATACCATTTCCAATGGAAAATATTTTTGAAAGAGTGAGAGAATTAAAAAAAGAGATTTAGTAAATCCTCTTTTTTTCATTAATATTTTTCTAAATGCCTATATCTCTTGTCTAAAACTTTTTTTCTAAGTCTTATAGACTTGGGAGTTACTTCAACAAGTTCATCTCTTTCAATAAATTCTAAAGCTTCCTCCAAAGTTAATTTGATGGCTCTTGGAACTCTTATTGCATCATCCGCCCCTGAAGATCTAACATTTGTCATTTGCTTATTTTTAATTGGATTTACGTCTAAATCGGTTTCTTTTGCATGAATTCCAATAATCATGCCTTGATAAACCTGTGTTTGTGGTTCAATAAACAATTCTCCTCTTTCAGAAATTTTTCAAAGCGAATATGCCATTGCAGGACCTTTTTCTGTTGAAATGAGCACCCCATTCTTTCTTCCGCCTATTTCTCCAGCGAAAGTACCATAATCATCAAAAGTTTTTTCTAGAATACCTGTACCTCTTGTTGAAGTAATGAAAGTTTGTCTGTATCCAATTAATCCACGAGTGGGAATATTAAATTCCATTGTTGTCTGTCCATTATTATTCGACATATTCATTAAAATTCCTTTTCTTTCAGACATTTGTTTTATTATTGTTCCTGAAAATTCATCACCACAAGTAATTTGAGCATTTTCATATGGTTCTGTTCTTGAAAGATTTGCATCAGTTTTATAAATAACTTTTGGCTTTGAAACAGCAAGTTCAAATCCTTCTCTTCGCATATTTTCGATTAATATTGATAAATGAAGCTCACCTCTTCCTTCTACTTTAAATCCCTCATCAGATGAATTTTCAAGAGGAGAAATTCTTAGAGCAACATTTGTTTCCAACTCTTTGTTTAGTCTTTCTTCAATTTTTCTAAGTGTTACTCATTTACCTTCTTTACCATTAAAAGGTGATTTATTCACTAAAAATTCCATGGAAATTGTAGGTTCCTCTATATTAATAGGCTCCATTGCAACTGGATTATCTAAAGAAGTGATTGTATCTCCAATTGTAATATCAGCAATACCAGCTAATGAAACAATATCTCCAGGAATTACATTATCAACTTCCTCTCTATCTAAACCTTTATTAACAAACATTTTAGAAAATTGTACTGTTTTTGTAACTCCATTTTGTTTGATCAAAGTATATTTTCTTTTTGAAGAAAGGTCTCCTTGTATAAGCCTTCCAACTCCCATTCTTCCTAAATACTTATCATATTTAAGAGAGGAAACTTGCAGTTGTAGATTCGAGGTTTTTGAAAATGGATATTCCGGAACGTGATTTAATAATGTTTCAAATAATGGTGTTAAATTTTTATTATCATCTTCAAGTTCATATTTAACAATACCATCTCTTGCTGATCCATATAAAATTGGAAATTCTATTTGTTCCTCATTTGCATTTAATTCCATGAAAAGCTCCAAAACCATATCCACAACTTCTTTGGATCTTTGTTCAGGTTTGTCAATTTTATTGATAAAAAGTATTGGTTTAAGTCCTTGTATTAATGATTTTTTTAAAACAAACTTAGTTTGAGGCATTGGTCCTTCTGACGAATCTACAATTAGTATTACTGTGTCAACATTTTTTATAATTCTTTCAACTTCTCCTGAAAAATCAGCATGACCTGGAGTATCCACGATATTTATTTTAGTTCCTTTATATTCAATAGCTGCATTTTTAGAATAAATAGTAATTCCCCTTTCTCTTTCAAGGTCATCACTATCCATAATTTGTTCTACTCTTTCATCTCTTTCGTTGAAAGTTCCTGTTTGATCCAATAAAGCATCTACTAATGTAGATTTTCCTGCGTCTACATGAGCAATTACTGCAACATTAATTATTCTTTTACTCATATGGCACACTCCCTTTAGCTATTTTAATAATTTTTCTATTTTTTTCATTATTTTATCAACTTTTTTTGCTTTTTCTTTAATGAATTTTTCATCTGTTTTTTTGAAATTTTTAATTTTATTCGAATAGTATTTAGAAATTTTAACTTCTTCTTTATTACCTTTTCAATTATTGTGGTGCTCATGTAAAGCTATATTTTCTCCATTTTTTAAATCTAATTGTAATTTATCTTCTCTTAAAATTGTTATATTTTCACTAACATAGTCTTCGTTTTCATTTGGAATTTCATAATATTTTCTTATGGAATAAGTATGAAAATGTGTTGCCATAATTTTAGGAGGTTTTTTAATTAATTTAGGATGTTGAATTATCTCTAAATATGTATCTAAAATTTTTGAGTTTTTTTCAGATCCAAAAATTGACATATTATTTAAAGATACAGATGTTCTTGATCCGATATATCTCGTATTAAGAAAAGGGTCAAGAGTTTTTGAAAGAACAATATCAGTATCAAAATAGAAACCGCCATGTAAATTTACTACATATGCCCTTAAAAAATCAGAAACAAATGATCACTGCTTTTTACTATATCAATATTTTACATATGGATTTGTATCCATAAAATCAAAGTCCTTTTCAGTTCAAATTTTTATTTCTCAATTTTTACCTAGAATCTTCTTATTATTATCCATTATTTCTCTAATTCTAGAAGGAATTGGATTGTTTCCTATTCAAATGTAATGTAGTTTTTTTGGTATTATCATTATTTTATTATAATACATTTTAAGACGTAAGCAAATAAAAAAACTATGCTCTTTGCATAGCCATTATTTAAAGATAAATATATTTAGAATTATTTGTTATTTATCGCTTCAATTCCAGGCAAAGGTTTACCTTCCATATATTGTAAAGAAGCTCCTCCACCAGTCGAAATATGTGTAAATTTATCTTCAAATCCTAAGTCAATTGCTGCAGCTGCTGAGTCACCTCCACCAATAACAGAAAATACATTTTCTTGATTAGCAATTGCTGTGGCAACAGCAACTGTACCTTGCTTAAAGTTTTCAAATTCAGCAACTCCCATTGGCCCATTTCAAACAACTGTTTTTGCACCTTCAAGCGCATTTTTATAAAGTTCTATAGATTTATCTCCTAAATCAAGACCCATATAATTTTTTGGAACATTGATTCCCTCAGTAATTTCTCTAGGATTATCTTTATAGCCTGAAGAAATTGCATGATCAAGAGGTAAGATTAATTTACCATTGCTTTCATTTAAGAATTTTTTAGCTAAATCAATATAATCTTTTTCTAATAAAGAATCACCAATTTCATATCCTTGTGCTTTTAAAAATGTATAAGACATTCCGCCACCAATAAGAATTTTGTCTGCTTTATTTAATAAATTTTCAATTACAGAAATTTTATCGGAAACTTTTGCTCCTCCAACAATAGCAACAAATGGGTGTGATGGGTTATCTAATCCTCTTGAAAGCATTTCGATTTCTTTTTGTATTAAATATCCAATAGCAGATTCGTTAATATTTGATGCAATACCAACATTTGATGCATGAGCTCTATGCGCAGTACCAAAAGCATCATTAATAAATACATCACCTAAAGAAGCTCAATATTTACCAAGTTCTGGGTCATTTTTTGATTCTGCTTTGTTGTTTAAGTCTTCGTATCTTGTATTTTGAATCATTAATACATCACCATTATTCATTTTAGATATAGATTCTTCTAATTCTTTACCTCTTGTATTAGGTACAAACAATACTTTTTTGCCTAATTTTTTTTCTAAATCAATAGCAACTGGTGCTAAATCATTTTTTTCTTTGTCGTCAGAAGAAGCAACTCTACCTAAATGAGATAAAAGAATTGTTTTCCCTCCTTCATCAATAACTTTTTTAATTGTTGGCAGTGCTGCAGTTATTCTTTTATCTGATTGAATTACTCCGTTTTTAATCGGAACATTAAAGTCAACTCTTAAAAGTACCTTTTTACCATTTAAATTCAAATTGTCAATTGTTTTTTTATTCATACTCACTCCTCATTTTCTTTAATAAATTATATTCTTTTTTTTGAACAATAAAAAAATTATGTTTTTTTAGTAATGCCCGATAATTTTTTTAATCATTTAATTTCCTTTGGTGTTAATTTACGATATTCTCCAAGAGATAATTCCCCAACATGAGATATTCCGGCAAATTCTATTCTTGTTAATTTAATGACCTTAGAATCAACTAATTCAAATAATCTTTTAATATGATGATAAGATCCTACCATTAATGAAATAACATAAGTTTTGCTATCTACTTTGGTTACAATTTGCCTTGAATTTTTTTTATTAATAAAAACTTTTTCTCCATTAAGGAAATCAAATTCTTCATGTGTTAATTTTCTATTTAATCTAGCTCGATAAACTCTAATTATTTCGTATTTTGGATGAATCAATCTATTAGATAATTCACCATCATTTGTAATGATTAAAGTTCCAGTTGTATCTCAGTCAAGTCTTCCGACAGGGAAAAGTTTTCTTTTGTCATCTATTAAATCGATTACTGTTCTCCTACCCTTAGGATCAGACACGGAAGAAATTGCTTTAGGCGGTTTGTTTAATAAATAGTAAACATTCTCATTTTTACCTAAAACTGGCTTGTTGTCTACCAAAATATCATCATTAAAAGATGCTTTATCTCCTAAGGTTGCTACTTTGCCATTTACCTTTATTCTTTTTTGCTTAATCATTTCCTCGGCTTTCCTTCTTGATGCTAATCCAGCCTGAGAAAGTATCTTTTGAATTCTTTCCATATAGTGATTATAAATTAAAAATCACAAGTATAGAGTAATTTCTAAAATTGTAATTTTTTATATTATGATTTATTTTTTCAATGATGAAATAAAGTGTAATAAAATAACTGATTTTTTTGCTTTAAATAATTTTATTTTAATAATTAAATATTTTCATATAATTAGTTTATTTTTTTATATTTTAGTCGGATTTTTGTAATGCTTCTATTCCTGGGAGTGAATATTTTGTTGAAGGAACATTATTTGCGTTGTATGCATATTTATATTGAACTGGGAAACCGGCTAGAGCAGTAGCGCCAATGATTCTTCTTGCAAATCAACCAGAAGCTGCATGATAAATAGGTATAACTGGAGCTTGATCTCTTATTAATATTTCTAATTTTACATAAAATTGCATTTGCTCTGAAATCGAAAATCCTTTTTCAGAAATTAATGTTTTACCAAATGTTGAGAAATTTTTAGAATTAGCAATTTCTCTAACTAGTTTTTCAAATGAATTATAATCAGATCCTTTACCATCTCAATTATTAAACATTTTTAATCTTGATGGCTCATTTTCTTTAATTCATTCTAAACCTTTTAAATATGTTCAATTTCCTGTTGCATTTATTGTTGAAGTTGTTTTTAGCTTAGAATCTGGTTCACCAGACAGCATTCTTAAAAATGTTCAAGCATCCGTCTGATAATCAGGTGCTTGATATGTTATTGCAAAATCATAATCTTTATTTTGCGATGTTTTTAAATCAAAAACTGATATTGGAACTGGCTTAATTTTTAAATCAATTTTGTCTCCAAAAAAACTTTTTATTTCTTGATTAATCATTAAAGCTGTGTATTGATCACCTGTAGAAAATATCATTGATAATGGAATTTTTTTAGTTTTGTATTCAGGATTTCTTTCTAAAAATTTATTTAAATTCCATATTGCGTCTTCTTCATCATGGTAAGAATCTTTATAAATGTTTTTTATATATTCATGTTTTCTAAATTTTTGGCTTTCTTGAGGGTTAAATTGTAACATTGAATCATACTCTTTACCTGATGGGCTTTTATATTTTGTTTTGTATAAATAGTCAGAAAATTTATTACCATTTTCGTCTTCATAACTGTATAAAGGTGAAGTAAATACTCCCCCTGCTCCTGTAGAACTACCGACTCCTTTTATATCAATAATATCTTTTCTATTTAATGAATATGAAATAGCTCTTCTTAAATATGGATCTCTAACAACTTCATTAACGGGTCCTGTTTCTTTTTTTGTTGATAAATTCCATTTTATATATGTCGTAGAAGAAGCTGTTCCACCATAAGTTAAAAATGTATTTAATTCTTTTGACTCTTTAAATGTTTTTAAATAGTCAGGAGGAACCATAACTTGACCTAAATCTCCTTCTCTAAATAGTTGTATATTTGATGCAATATTTGGCACTATTCTAAATACTCAAGATTTCGAAATTGTTCTCTCTTTATCTCAATAACTATTGGATTTTCTCAAGATAATTTCATAATCCGGGTCATAATAATCTATTCTAAAAGGTCCATTATTTAAAAATGTGTTTTTAGAAAGCCCGAATTTATCAATTCCACCAATATTTTCAACAAATTTTCTATTTATTGGTAAAAATAATTGATTACCTAATAAATTGTAAAAAGAAGTTGAATTTTTACCATTTTCTAATTGGTAATAAAGATATGATGATGATTTATTTTCCGCTCCTTCATAAGCGTAAAAAGATGAATTTTCATCAGAAGGATCTGATTGACTTCAAACTCCTCCTCCAGTTGAAAAAACCTTATTGTAATTTACATAATCTGATAATTTATCTCTAAATTTTTTGTGATCATTAAAATATTTTTCTTGCTCTTTTATAAGATCATTAACTCCAACTAATGGAACAGAATCTCTAAAAGATCTTATGATGGTTGAACCATTCTTTAAATTAATTGCATATTTAAATGTTTGTATAAAATCATCGGCTGATACTCTATCTCCATTTTCTCAATATGCATTATTTCTAATATGAAATTTCCAAATTTGTCCTAGAGTTCTAGGATCATCATTAATTGATGAAAAATTTATAGAATCAGCCATACCATAAGTAAAAGCTTCATAATCTCTTATGCCATAAATAGAGCTAGGTTTTTCTTCAAAACCATCAAAAGTATTTTGATTTATTTTACTTCCTTGTATACTGACTTTTTTTGTACCAATTATTGTTGATAATGAATCTGATTTATCTTCTTCAACACCCATTGGAGAAGGAACGATTAATCCTTCTACAGATGAAGAATATACAGATGAACCTGTTGATTCTTTTGTATAATTTAACGAAGATATGGAGCTTGATGATGAAACAACAAAACCATATTTTTCTTTTGGTTTTACAATCTCAAAAATTGTTAAACCAGATAATATCGAAGCAAAAATAACTAGCAAACTTATAATTATATTTCTTTTTTTCTTTAACGTCATTTTAATTCCTTACTTCCAGTGAAATTTCATTTGAATCTTTAATTTTTCAAGAAATTCTACTAAAATTATCTGTATAATCGTTTTCAAATCTTATTGAACTTCTTTTTACATTTTTTGGTAAATCAGGATTATAAATTTTTCCATTTTCATCTAAAAAGACCATTTTGTATTTTCCTTTAGGTAACTCTGAATTTGAGTAATTTCCGAAAATTGACCAATCCATAATTCATTGTTTATACCCTTGATTTAATGAGTATTTATCCTTATTATCCATATTTTTATAATAAAAATAATTAGATGTTTTTTCCGTTCTTATTGGTGCTGAATATTTTATTTTGTTATTAGAATCTAAAAATGCAACTTTTTTATATTTTTTTGCATTTGCATCAGAAAGTCATCCTCACATAGTTGTCAATTTAGTTTTTGGATTTGTATAAATTTTTGTTATTGGTTCAGCTGATTTAACAATTTTATTTAATTTTTCAAAATCTATTAAATCACTATTATTTGCTTTATTGAAATTTGCCGTTTTATCAATATGTAATCCAAGACATTCTCTATATCAATTCAACAATTTTGCTCCAGTATTTGTTAATTCTGAACTTTTTCCTGAAAAATCAATTTTATACATATCCATTCCTAAGGCATGAAAACGATTTAAATCATCATATCAACCATTATTATATTTCATTAATTTTTCTGTATTTAAAACCCCATTATTTAAAAATGAATTGTAATTTGGCCTAAATTCTAGCTGATTTATTACTCTTGTCATAAATTCTGCATAATTTCCAGTGTAATCAGCAAAAGAATTTAAAGCAGTTGATAATTGTACAGAACCATCTTTTACTAAATCACCATTTTTGTATTTATTAAACAATTCATCCTCACTCTCATTTGGCGCAGCCTTTATGTATGATAATGTCTTAGGATCGTAATAAATTCCTGGAATTTTTGATAAATGGTCATATTCATTTTCTTTAGATACTTGCTTTAAAGTATTTTTTGTATTGTTTAAAATATATTTATAAATGACTTTACTTCTATCATAGTCAGATAATTTTGGTTTTCCATTTTTTTCTTCAAAAAGATTTGGATATTTTTTTATTAAATCATTGTACATTTTTTTTACGACTTCATCAATTGCAGAAATAAATTCTTTCGATTCTAAATCACTTAAATTAAAGACTAGTCTCAATACACCTTCAAAAGTAAATGTTTTAATTTTTTTATCTCATGGGTCTTTTGTGATTATGGGAACAAATTGAGTAGTAGGTTTTTTTAGTCCAATTGTTGATATGTTGGGTATTATAATTTTATTTTTAATTCTTCATTCTTTATTTTCTTTACTATCACCTGATCTTCCATCATCTAAAATTCATTTGGTAAGTTGATATGAATAAAATAAGTCATCTGGTCTAGTTAAAAATCTAAAAAAACGGCCAACAATTTTAGGATCGATTCGCTTAATTTTGTTGTTATCAGACATTTTACTTCTATCAAAAGAAATAAGATAATTTGTTTTATAGGATTCACCATCAAAATCTACCCCTTGTGTTATAAACGATTTAGAAATTGTACCTTTATTTTCGCTTTTCGAAAATCTTCTTTTTAAAGCTCCTGTTGCAGGGTCTCTATATGAGGTTAATCTTGTTTGAAAAATACTTTCTTCACTGAATGTTCATGAACCGGATTTTGTTGGATTAAAACCAAAATATTGATGTGATATGAAAGAAGGGGTTCATGTAGTTGAATATTTGTCTCCTGAAGTCATTATTATGGAAATAGCATTTCTTATTCCTTTATCATTTTTTGCATATTCATTCAATAAATTTATTGGACTTTCCTTTACAAATGCTTTACTTGCTGCCGCTCTTTTTTCAGAATAAATTCCTATTGTATCTTCATAAACATTTTTCTTTTTTTCTTGTCCATAAATACCATAATTTGCTCACATAGTTTCATGATGTCCATATTCATGAGAAATAGTATACTTCATTGATTCAATTAATTTTTCTTTGTAAAATTTAGAAATTGATTGATTATTTAATTCAAATATGTTTGTATTAACAATTTCTTTAAAAATGGAGTCAATATCAATTTTAATTTTTCGATCAAGAATATTTTTTTGTTTATTTATGAATTTTTTTTCATCATCAGTTAACATTCATTCATCTGATCGCTTGATATTGAAATAAATTTCAATAGGAAATTCTCCCGATAGAAGTCATCTTACTCTATCAGTGGCTGAAAGATGAGAAATAACATTAATTCATGAATTTGATGCAATAATTTTCGGGTCATTCCACATTTCTTTTAGAATATCTATTGATGATTTTTCTTTGTTTAAATAATCTTTAACTTGATCATAAAAAGTCAAAAACAATTGATATAAACGGATTCTATTTAAAATAATGGAACTTGTCACTCCGCTTTCATATGTTTTTAAAAAATATCCATTTTTAAGTAAAGATATGTCAGTAATATTTTCACTCTTTTTTACACCGGCAATTTTATATCATTCATCCCTAGGTCTTGCTGAATATGAAATTACTTGATTTTTTTCATTTTTAAAATCTTCTTTAAAAATAATTTCTCTTAAAGCAAGTTGAAGATAAATATTTGCAAGTGAACTAGATCCACCTGTAGCATTTCAAAATAATTGTAATGCTGTATCAAAAGCTAATTTATCCTTATGTTTATCAACCGCTTCATTCATTTTATTATTTTTAATCAAATAAGCTATTCTCTCTGATGAAGTAAAAATCATGTCTCCATATTTTGTTGCAGCAGCTTGAGTTGATAATTGTGTTCCCTTCAATTTCCTTTGTAATAAATCATCACTTCACATTTGAAACAAAATATTTGAATAAACATCTTTTATCTCATTATTTTTTAGTTTTTTATAGTACCCTAATCCAACTGCGGTACTAGTACCATTAAATCGATCATTTAATGAATCATTTAGTCAATCACTAATACCATTGACAACTTCATTTCTTTTAAAGGAATTTTCTATAGAAGATGAAAATTTATCGCCGTAACTTCTAATGGCTTTATTTCTATAAGTTTCGAATAACTCATTTCCAAATTTTCCTATTTCTTCAAAAGCATCTGGCGAAATAAAAATTGCCGACCCATTTCTTCCTGATGTATGAAATCCTTTTGTAATTCCATTTTTACTTTTATCAATACCAGTTGTAAATGTAATATTCTTTAAAGATACAGCACTACCACCTCATGAAACTTCACTGTCTAATCAATTTGCAAGATTAATCAATTCTTTTTTACCTAAAAGCGAATTATAAGCAGAAGAAATTCTTATTGGTCCTTTAGAAACCGATAGACCTTTTTCTCCAGCAATATAACGTTCTTTAATAATGGGTTCTTGCTCAGTGCTAAACAGTTTTTCCATTTTTGTATATGTAGGCATTATGAAATTTTTATCTCTTTGTTTTTTTGAAAAATGATACATTCCGTAAATACTTGCTGACACCATTCCAGCAAGTGATACTCCGATTAATGATCTATATAAAATTTTTTTCTTCATTTAAACTCCTTTTTTTATTTTTGAATAAATCACTTACATGACATATAGTTTATAAGTAAATTTCAAATTGTAATATCAAGCATATCCAGATAAAAATAAAATAATTCATGATATTAGTGCATTTGATACTAAATTATCAACACTGACAAATACAATAAATAATAGTAATGAAATGATTACATTAAAAATAAATATTTTCAATAAAGTAATTGATAAAGATTCATAAATTCCATAATATTTATTAGTTTTGAAAATTATTCAACTATAATAGAGAACTATTAAATTAAAAATAAAAATTAAGACTGCAAAAATAATGGATAAAGTATTGTATGAACTTTTAAAAAAGCCATCAATTTCATTTGTTTTTTCATTTAAATAAGTTGTTGAAGCTACTTGACTATAAAATAAGGTAAAAATCAAATATACTGATAAAATAATTAAATGAATTAGTGATATTTTTCTATATTTCATTATTATCCTTTCAAGTATTAAATTCTTCTTTTGTACAAAAAATTCGATGGGTACTAGTAATATTAAACATTTTTCTATTTGCCAAGGAGAAATTAACTTCCTTATTTGCTATTTTTTTAACCTTTAATAATTCCGGAATTGAATTAAGTAATTTAATTGTATAGGGATGTTTTGGGCTATTGAATATTTCGTCTGTTTTTCCTTCTTCTACAATATTACCTCTATACATGACTAAAATTCTGTTTGATATATTCCTTACAATGTTTAAATCATGAGCAATGAATAAAATACTTAATTCTAATTTATCTCTTAAAGATTTTAAAGTATTAATGATTTGCGATTGAATTGAAACATCAAGTGCTGCAATAGGTTCATCAGCAATTAAAATATTAGGATTAACTGCAATTGCCCTACCAATAACAACTCTTTGTTGTTGTCCTCCAGAAAGAGTATGAGGTTTTTTATTAATAAGATCGTAGGAAAGAGAAACTAAATTAGTTATTTTATCAACATTTTCTTTAATTACTTCTTTGTTATTATCCATTTTTAACTTATTTATATCTTCTAAAAATGATTCATATTTTTGCTTAGAGAAAATATCGGTTTTTACTTTATTTTTTTCAAAAATTCTTGTAATTTGTTCATAGATTAATTTCTTGTTTTGTTTTTTTAATTTAAATATAAATGAAAAAAGGTTTTTTTTCAATTTTTCAAAAAGTTTTAAGCTTAAGGTTTTTTTTGAAGACGGAATTTTTTCATATTTTTTGTCTTCAAGAATTTTTTTATACTTTATTTCTAATTCTTTAATATGATTTGAAAATATTTAGGTTCCTATAATCAAATTTACACATCAAAAGCGTTCTTACAACTTAAAAATTGATTTTTATCTGAATTTTTTATCTCGATGATATATGAATGTAATTTCCAAACAACC